>NZ_DAOMOZ010000289.1:0-5098 GCF_035444585.1 Agriterribacter sp. | reverse complement strand
CAATTCAAAACGCATCAGTTCAGCTCTTCTCAGCGTCCATCGCATATTCAATTCTTCATCAGAGGCTTTTCCCAAAAACTCAACCGCCCGTTCTAAGGTAAGTTCAAAAACTTCTAATAATTCATCTCTTGAAGAAACGTTTATCCGGTTAAAAATGTCCCTGGCAAAATCGAATTCAGTACCTGTCATTATATGACCAATCCATTGTGGCAATTCTGCTATATGGCAGGCCAGCCGCAGCAGCGACATGCTCTTTTCATGTGGTTTCCAGCTAAACTCCTCTTCGGGTATCCCTGCCAGTATTTTGCGTGTATTTGATGCTTCGTGTTTAAGTTCGTCTATGAGCGCTGTATGTATTGACATTGAAAAAATTTTGACAAAGATAGAATTGATTTTGCTATACTTTTTTTCTTTGCTACCTTTTCGGCAAAAAATAAGCCATATGAATAGAAGCATTGCCTTGTTTTCCGTTTTTATTTTGATGGGTCCTGGCTTAAAAGGATTTGCCAACATCCGCCTTCCCGCAGTACTTTCCAACAACATGGTGTTGCAGCAGCAGTCAACTGTAAACCTGTGGGGCTGGTCATCTCCCGCAGAAAAGATATTCATTACCACATCATGGAGCTCAACGGTTGATTCGGCCATTGCATCCGGCGATGCCAAATGGAACATTGCGATCAAAACGCCTGCAGCAGGCGGGCCTTATACCATTACCTTCAAAGGCAACAATACGATCGTGCTCAATAATGTGCTGATCGGTGAAGTGTGGGTGTGCTCCGGTCAGTCGAACATGGAATGGAGCAGCCTCAACGGCTTGCCTCAAATGGATGCCGAGCTCCCGAACAGCGCCAATCCCAATATCCGCTTCTTCCATATTCCAAAAACCACTGCGCTGGCTCCCCAGGATGATTGTGCAGCTATGTGGACGGAATGCAATCCCGAAACCTTAAAAAGCTTCAGCGCAGTTGCTTATTATTTTGGAAAGCAATTGCAGCAAAAACTGAACGTGCCCGTTGGACTCATCAATACCAGTTGGGGTGGTACTCCTGCCGAAGTATGGACACCGGAAGGAGTGGTGGAAAAAAATCCTGAACTGAAAGCAGCCGCAGCTAAAATTGGTGCAACCAACTGGTGGCCCCACGCACCCGGAAGGGCATACAATGCCATGATCGCTCCCATTACTTCCTTTGCTGTTGCAGGTGCCATCTGGTACCAGGGAGAAAGCAATGCAGGAACGGCATCTACTTACAACGCATTGATGACAACCCTGATTGACAGCTGGCGCAGAGACTGGAACAGGGATATTCCTTTTTATTACGTGCAGATAGCTCCCTTTGCCTATGGCAATAAAAATATAGGGGCCTGACTGCGGGAAGGACAAACACAAACGCTTGAACATCCCAATACAGGCATGGTGGTAATAACAGACCTGGTAGATGATGTTAAAGATATCCACCCCAGGAATAAAAAGGACGTAGGTGCAAGATTAGCTGCCTGGGCCCTGGCAGAAACCTACAAAAAGGAAGGCCTCACTTATAAAAGCCCCATGTATAAAAACATGGAGGTAAATAAAAATAAAGTAACGGTGTATTTCAACAATGCACCTAATGGGCTGATCATAAAAGGAGGAGAAAAGAAAGCAACCGAATTTTATATTGCCGGCGATGATAAAAGCTTTTTGCCTGCCGATGTAAAAATTGAAGGGGATCACGTAATACTTTCCAATAAGCAAATTAAAAACCCGGTTGCCGTTCGGTTTGCATTCAGCAATACGGCTATAGCCAATATTTTCAGCAAAGAAGCCCGCCCCGACGGATCGGCAGGCCCGGGATTACCTGTAAATCCTTTCAGAACAGACGACTGGGATGTGGATACAGGCAGTGGTGAGTAGTGAATTGTGAGTGGTGAATTGTGAGTGGTGAGTAGTCAGTGATGAGTTACAGGGACAGGGACCTCCCTTGCAACCTGAAACCTGCACCCTCCCCTACTCATTCGTCGACAAATAATTATAATCTTTTAGTAAGGTCTCTAAAAAATCAAACGCAGGCATGGCACTCTCAATAGCCAATACTTTCTTTACACGGTTTGAAGCGTTCTCCACCATTTGTATATGCCCCGTTTGGCGGCCCGTATCCAAAATGCCCTTGATCGTATTGATATCCCTGTCGCTCAGGCGCATCACCTGCGGAAACACGGGAACATAATTGTCGCTCACTTCCATAAAAATGGTGTCTTCAAGGTTCCCTTTGGGATTGGTTTTAATGAGCAGCGTTCCGGCGGCAAGGTCTCCAAGCCTTTTTGATTTTTTATGTACTGCAACCAAAATCAGGTCGGCAATGAACATTAATGTTGTTATCCACAATGCTTTTAACGCACTTAGCCAGCCGAATACAATAGCAATGATGATAACAGGAACAGAAAGATCGGACGACCGCAGCAGCCAGCGGATCATATACTGACCCGGCGAAGCTTTTCCCCCGTTATCATTCACCACCCGTATACCCAGCAATTTTTTTCCCACGCTCTGTCCGTTCCAGAACAGTTCGCAAAAAAAATGATAGGTGAACACGGGCAGCAATATAATAAGCTGCAGCGCCCACAGATCGTACCCCGAAATGTTGTGTGCATAATTACCTGCAGCGGAAGCGTATACATTGTAAGCAATGATGATATAAAATACCTGCAGCACAAAATCAATGATCCATGCTATCATTCTTGTATGAAAAGGAGCGCTTTCAAATTCAAGATCAATATTAAAACTGGTAGGAATAAAAATCTTACCCATGAGTATGCAATAATATATATTTGGGTCAGTTCTTAAACGATGTTAAGTATTTATTTAAATTGAAGCAAATTTAATTACCGTTGCGGGAAGCCTTATTCATAAAAAAACATAAAGACAGGTGGCTGAAAACACAGCACACGCCACCGGAAAATGCCGACGAAACCGGCGTGGATTTCACGCAACTGGTAGATGATCTTTCCTATGCAAAAACTTTTTATCCGCACAGCAGGGTAACCCGGTATCTGAATGCCAGAGCGTCGCAGACCTACATGAGCATTTACCAAAGCAGGAAAGAAGAGCGTAACCGCATTACCGGATTCTGGAAATATACGGTGCCGCTCACCATCCGGAAGCATCATGGCGTATTGTTGTTTTGTGCAGCACTTTTTATTACTTTTTTTATGACCGGTTTTTATTCTTCGCAGCACGATGAAACTTTTGTGCGTGAAATGCTGAGTGACAGTTATGTGAATATGACGGAAGAGAATATTGAAAAAGGCAGGCCCTTTGGCGTATATGCCGAAGGTGGCGCATTACTGATGTGGCTGGGCATTATGATCAATAATCTTTTTGTGGCATTTGGCTATTTTGCACAGGGGCTTTTGCTTTGTATTCCGCTTATCATTTCCTTACTTACCGAAGGCGTTAGGCTGGGCGCGTTTGAACAAATGTTTTTTGCAAAAGGATTGGGCATGCAATCGGTATTAACCGTTTTCATTCACGGTACACTGGAAATTTCGGCTATTGTAATTGCAGGCGCTGCGGGCATTGTATTGGGCAAGGGCTGGATGTTTCCGGGAACGGATAAAAGGCTGCACGCGTTTATGCGGGGAGCTAAAGATGGTGTTATTATATTAGCCAGCCTCATCCCGGTTTTTATAGTAGCTGCTTTTTTTGAAGGATTTATTACCCGCTATTATACCATGCCGTGGTGGTTGAGTGGGTCTATCTTACTGCTTTCTGCTTCCTACATAATATGGTATTATATTATTTATCCTGTACAACTGCAAAAGCGTTTATTAGCTAACCGAAAAATCGTATGATGTGATCCGGCGTCTCATTTATATATACCTGTTATTGACCGGCGCTGTTTTTACGATTGCCCCTGCTACCTGCTTTGCCCAGGAATCCGCCGACAGTACTGTGTTGCTTGAAGAGAAAGATAGTATAGAAGTTATGTTAGACAGCCTGAGCGGCTACCACTCTGACAATGAATTTGCTGAACCGGACCAGGACACTTTATTTTTTTCCGGGAAAGAGCATCCTGCATCATTATACGATTCATCAATTATAAAAAACAGGTTTGTTCCCGATTCGGTTACGCAGCTTCTGAAAGCGGATAAGGCTTTCTGGTATGCAAATAAAGACAGACATTCAGAAAACAAAAAGACGGAAAGCAACTCATTTTGGGAAAAATTTTGGAAAACTGTTTTTACGATACTCGGCTCGCCTGTATTCAGGCAAATGATATGGGTGCTTATGCTCGCATTATTTGCCGCTGCAGTGGTTTGGTTTCTTGTTCAAAACAAAATGAATATTTTTGGTTCAGGCAAAGCTGTTGCGTTGCCAGTGCAGACAAGGGAGGATGATGCAGATAGCATTTTTACTACCGACCTTCGGGAAGCTGCCCGCAAAGCGGCGGAGAAAGAAGATTATCGTTTAGCTATTCGTTTTTGCTACCTGCAATTGCTGAAAACATTTTCTGAAAATGGTTTGATCCGTTATGGCGCCGATACCACCAATAGTGAATATCTGGCCCAATTATATTCCCGGCCCTGTTACAGTGCTTTTTTTACTGTTACCCGCAGCTATGAATATGCCTGGTATGGCGAAATGCCTGTAAACAAACAACAATATGAAACTGTGCTGAACGATTTTTCTTCACTCTATCAAAAAGCAGGTGTATCCGTTTGAAAAAAGCAACACCATACCTGTTGGGCGGCTTATTGCTTTTACTATTGCTGGCGTTGCTGGCAGGGGGAAACAAAAGTGATTTCGATCATCGGGTTACACTGAATAAAAAAGATAAAATTCCTTACGGAACATATATAGCCTACCAGAATCTTCCGCATTTATTTCCACAGGCAAAAATAACCATCAACAAAAAAGCGCCGGGTTATTGGGATGAGACGGTGTTGGATTATGATACCGGCAGGCAGGCTATCATTATTATTTGTAAGGATTTTAATGCCAGCAATGAAGAACTAACCGAATTGTTTCATTTTGCGGGCAGGGGTAATGATGTGCTGATATCAGCTTACGACCTGAGCAATGACGCGCAAAGTTTTTTTCATTTGGATTTAAGTTATGCTG
>NZ_DAOMOZ010000288.1:0-5135 GCF_035444585.1 Agriterribacter sp. | reverse complement strand
GTGCGGAAAACTTATTGAACGAATACTATAGCACTTATGCAGACTGGGGCAATATACCCAGGATGGGACGTAATATTTTCACTTCTTTAAAATTCATCTTTTAGAAAATGAAAATCGTTTATAGTATTTTGTTGATGGTGTTATCCTTGCTGATGGGTTTTCAGCAGGCGATAATTATCATGCACTTTAAGCTGAACCGGGATGCGATAGAACAAAGATTCTGCATCAACAAAAACAAGCCCGGGTTGCAATGCCACGGAACATGTCATTTAAAAAAAGAGTTACAGGAAACGGAAAATTCCGGGCCTTCTGCAATTAGTATTTATCCAAAGATTGACATATTCCCTGTCTCATTCACGGCGTTGGAAGTAACAAATCCAACAATTGATATACAGAGTAAAACATCCATTCAAAAAGATACCCTGTATACATCGCCTTACAGGGAAATAATTGTGCCGCCTCCTATCGGTTGACTTTCTATCATGGCTTAGTCAAAATGATTATTAGGTGATAAATTTTCAAATACTTTAAAAAACAGCAATGAAAAATTTAAAAAAATATTTATTAGTATCCGTAGTTTTATCTGCATTGATATCCTGTAGTAAAGATGATAAGGATCCTGTTGCCAACAATATCATATTGCATTTCAACAACACTTTTAAAAGCAATACCATCGTGCTTGGCGATGCCGCTTCTACTACTGCCACAACAAACACTTCTGCTGAAGGACAGGTGCATCATTTTTCAGAATTGAAATACGTGATCAGCAATATCCGGCTTATAAAAGCAGACGGTACTGAAATTCCTTATAACATCAACGACCTGGATAAGGGCGCAACGGTTGTAAACCAGGCAAAGACTGAAACGCTGAACTACACGTTGAGCAATATACCGTCGGGAGAGTACAAGCAGGTAAAATTCGGTTTGGGCGTTAAGCAGGAGATGAACACTTTAGACCAGGCAAAATTTCCAACGTTTTATGCAACTGCCGGCGCTAATGAAACGGAAATGATGTGGGAATGGGGAGCTGGTTACCGCTTCACAAAGCTGGAAGGGTTCTATGACAACGATAATAAGGAAATGTCCATCCATACAGGAAGCACCGTAGAGGGAGAAGAAGGAGCATATACACAAGGCGTTGACGCTTACAGGGATATTACCCTCAATCTTACCAGCAATGCTGTGGTGGGCCGCAATGTTCCAAAGATCACCATCAAGGCAGACTTTGACAAACTGTTGAGCGGAAAGGCCAATACGATCAGGCTGACATCAGGAACGGGAATGAATGACAATGCTACGCCTAATATTCATACCGCCGTTCAAATGACAAAATTTGTTGACAACCTCGGCGGAGACGGGTCAAGCGATATTACCGGGATGTTTTCCATAGATAATGTAGAGAATTAGCATACTGCCAGGAGCCGCCTGAAGTTCACGAATGTGGCGGCTCTTTTTCAATTTTTTAAGTCAGTGTTATTCAGGATGAAAAAAATATTCGGCATCATATCAGTTTTTTTCCTGTTGCTATCCTGCAACAGGGATGATATTATTCAGCCGGAGCCTTATGACAATCCGGAACTGCCGTTGATTATTCCCCCGGATTTCCCTGCGCTGAACAATTCGGTAAATGCAAATAAACCTACGAAATACGGAGTTGAATTAGGCGAGAGGCTTTTCAATGAAAAAAGATTCAGCGCAAACAATTCTATTTCCTGTGCCGGTTGTCACCATAAATCAAATGCTTTTGCTGATAGTAACGCCCTGGCAATTGGTATTTACGGCAGGGTGGGACTGCGCAATACGCCCCCCCTCCAAAACATGGCGTTTATGCAATTTTATAACTGGGACGGAAAGATCCTCCAGTTAGAAAAGCAACCATTGGTTCCCATCATCACCCACGAAGAAATGAATTCTTCTATTTTGGAAGTCATTGGTAAAATAAATGACGATCAGGAATACAAAGAATTGTTCAGAAAAGCATTTGGCGATGAAAATATAAGCCCGGAAAGGATATATAAAAGCATTGCGCAATTCGGATATACACTGATCTCTGCCGACAGCAAATATGACAAGGTACAACGAAACGAAGACGAAGCATTCACGGAAAGCGAGGCAAGGGGTTACCAGACTTTTCAGCATAAATGCGGGAACTGTCACAGCACAGCGTTGTTTACCGACCAGAGTTTTAGAAATATTGGCTTTCCGTTGAATCCAAATACTGATGAAGCAGGACGAGCCAGGGTAACAGGAATTCCTGCGGACTATATGAGCTTCAGGGTTCCTTCTTTAAGAAATATTGAATACACGGCGCCTTACGGCAGCTTCGGTCAGTTTCCTACTTTAAAATCCGTTTTAGATTATTTTGACAATGGCGTTTTAGATGCTGATAATCTTGATCCGGTTTTAAAAGAAAGCGGCAACAGGATACCGCTAACGGAACAGGAAAAAGAAGACCTTATTTCCTTTATGAATACTTTAAGCGACAGTTCGTTTGTTGGGAAGTAATTTGGGTTAGCAGAACAATGTAAGCTTTAAAGCAGGTATAGCAGAAACATTAAAAAAGGGATATGAATGGTATAACATGCTCCGGCATACTTTTGCAAAAGCTGTGTATATGATGTTCCTGATAAAGGAGTTCATCCATTCCTTGATGGAAATGGCAGAATTGCAAGAATAATGATGAATGCGGAATTTAGCTCGAAAGCCTTATCAAAAATTATTATTCCAACAATATACAGGGAAGATTATATGGGAGCTATTAAAAAGTTAACAAAGCAAAGAGAAAGCATCTCTGGTTAAGTATAGATAATCAACGTGATCGTATATTTACTTTGTGTGGAAAGAAAAAAAAGAACAACCGATTTCGATCCTGATAAATATTAATACTGCATACTTTTCATGAACATTTCATTTGCAATTATCGTATACACGGGAATAGTTTTAGCAATTGTACAGGCTTGCCGAATTGGCGTTCTTTTCTTTAAAATTGGTGCAAAAATTAAGAACAGACCGTATATGGGATTACCAAATGAGTGGGTCAACATTAACATTGCCGAATGGTTTAAAGGCAGGTATTTTGATATTTTTCCTGTATCCTTTTTTTTACGCAAGCTTGATCCAGAAAGGTATTCAGCTTATTCCGAAGAGGTACAGCAAATGTTCAGGAAGAAATTTAAATATGAAATTTATTTCTGGACAGTTTTTCTATTCGGGCTACTGTTAATCCCGGTGTCGCAATTTTTAACGAATGGATGGAAATATAAGGAAGAAAGTGAAACGAGTAGCAGAATTTTAGAATCGCTTTTGAAGAAAGATACTTCAGCGATATTTAATCGCATTGGAAATAACCATATTCTTAAAGACTCTGAAAGTATTATTTTTAAAATGACATTGGCTTCTATGCTGATAGAGAAATATGGAATTCCACAAAAAGGCAGATTTACATTTAAGGCATATCCGGAAAGAGACTATAAAAATGTAGATATACTTGTTCCTTTGACAAATAGTAATATTGATGATATAGAAACGCCGGTAATATCTTTTGAATTTGCAAAATATTTAGGGTCGGATAAAATAGAAAATTTTTCAGTAAGAATAGGGTTGCAAGATGATAAGTTTAAAGTGCCCAGTAATAAATTCTATAAATATTTTTTTTTAAAGCGTTAGTGTTTCCGCTTCGCCGTTATTGCGTATCGCATACCAATTCGTTCGGCTGAGTAATCCCCGCCCGTACGACTGGGTGTCATCCGGGGGCAACGGACGCCCGATAGCAGCACCACAGCTAAGTACAAAAACTTCGTAACCCTAATACCTTACTCCTTACACCCTCCACCCAAAGCTGAAAGCTGATACTCCTTCACCACACCAGCTTCGCAACCCTTCCGTCTTTACCGGCAAGAAATACCGTTTTCCCGTTCTTCGCTTTCCGGCACACGTGAAAACCTTCTTTGCTGATGAATTTCCAGTTCATTCCCCCATCTTCAGAAACATCCACACCGGTTGTTCCGCAACTGACCAGCTTTTTTTTAGCAACAAACTCAACACAGCTCCGGTAGCCTTTCGGCGGTGTTACGGGATTTGTCCAGGTATTACCGCCATCTTTACTTACCGCGCAATTTTGCGCTGCAATGCTGTCTGCCGCAAAATCGCCGCCCACCACTACCATATACTTTGCCGGCTTTCGCTTTTTATTGTTGTATACGGCTATAGCATTTGCGCCGGTTGTTTCCCTGCCCTGAATCAGCGGAAGGTCAATCGTTTTGTTCCGGATGAATAATCTTGATACTGTTCCGCCGGTTACAAAACAGGCTTCTTTTTTTGAGAGCGCCCGGATATTGGTACCACTGGCGGCGAACATGGCTTCACCGGGCCTGGCCACCGGGTAATTTTGTTCGGGCAACCCCTGCCAGGTATCCCCGCCATCAAAAGTTCTTGCAATGAATATTTTCCCTGCAAGCGGGTCGCCGATCACTATCCCGCTTTGTTCATTCCAAAATTCCATGGCATCCAAAAACATGCCTTTGCGCTTGTCTTCCAAAACCACTTTCCAGGTATTGCCGCCATTGTTGGTCTTTAGGATATAGGCCGGTTCGGCAATGCCCATAATAACAGCCGTAGCGGCATCAAAAGCTTCTATATCCCTGAAGTCGGTTTTTTCAAATCCTTTTACCTGCATCCATTTCCACGTTTTACCGCTGTCTACCGATCTGCCGATCGTTCCGTTGCTTCCGCTGGCCCACACCACTTTGTCGTTCACAACGCTCAATCCTCTTAAAGAAATGCCTGTTCCGGAATGGAGCATTTCAATGTGCTGCGCAGAAACCACAATCGACAGCAGGTAAAAAATAAATAGTAAGAGAGGCTTCACAACGTGCATGCTTGCTTGTTTTTACAACTCAAAGTAAAACAAATCCGGAATTGTTTTGAAGTCATGCTGAAGATCAGCTGTTTTGATCTGGCAATTTTTTATCTTGCAGCCGCACATGAAAAAGTATGAAGACGAATACCGGCATAAGGGCCTGCGCCGCAAACTGATCGCTTCTTTGCAAAAAAAGGGCATTACCGATCAAAAAGTGCTGGAAGCCATGAACAATATTCCCAGGCATTTTTTTATGGACCTTGCCTTTGACCAGATC
>NZ_DAOMOZ010000287.1:0-5142 GCF_035444585.1 Agriterribacter sp. | reverse complement strand
TGTTTTAGGACCGCTCCTTTTGGACTTTTAATCGAACCATAGAGGAATTGAAATAACGTTCCTGGAGCTACAGGCGTTAGAATACTTTCCCCTTTTAATCGAACCATAGAGGAATTGAAATTTTGAAACGCCGTTGAGCGTTACGTTCGGCGATGTCTTTTAATCGAACCATAGAGGAATTGAAATGTATTTTTATGCAGGGTTTTTTGTTTTTCACCTTTTCTTTTAATCGAACCATAGAGGAATTGAAATCTGTCTCGAATAAGAGAGAAATTACGATCAGGAATCTTTTAATCGAACCATAGAGGAATTGAAATCCAATACAAGCGTCTGAATTAACAATCAATTTCTTCTTTTAATCGAACCATAGAGGAATTGAAATGGAACAACGGAAGGAGTGGCATTGTGATTCACAGTGCTTTTAATCGAACCATAGAGGAATTGAAATAACGAGTACCCGAAAAAATAAATCTCATCGTAATTACTTTTAATCGAACCATAGAGGAATTGACTGTATCACCGCTACAATTCGCTTTAATACGTTTTTTGCCTGAAAATCTTCCTGCCTCTGCTACCGGTTCCTGCATTTTTAAAGCTGCTGACAGGACTTGTTGAAGGCACTTTATGCATGTTGCTGTTAACCGAACCTGGCTCAAAGGGATGACCATCGACCACAGGAATGAATCTCCGGTTGAGCTTTTGAATATCATTCAATAAGGGTTTTTCATTCGGGTCGCAAAAAGAAATGGCAATACCACCTGCACCCGCTCTTCCGGTTCGGCCTATGCGGTGCACATAGGTTTCAGGCACATTCGGCAGGTCAAAGTTAATTACATGGGTTAACTCTTCAATGTCAATACCACGTGCGGCAATATCCGTTGCCACCAGTACACGGGTCTTCCGGGTTTTGAAATTCTCCAATGCCCTTTGCCGCGAATGCTGCGATTTGTCGCCGTGAATGGCCTCGGCCCGGATGCCCGCAGCATTGAGCTTATGCGCCAGCTTATCCGCGGCATGCTTCATTTGGGTGAATACCAAAACAGTTTCAATAGACTTGTTCTGCAACAAATGGATCAACAAAGATCGCTTGTTCTTCTTCTCCGTAAAATAAACGGACTGCTCTATTATTTCTACCACAGAAGAAACAGGGGTAACTTCAACCTTTACCGGATCTTTCAGTAACACTGATGCCAGCTTGCTAATGGCGGGAGGCATGGTTGCAGAGAAAAAAAGTGTTTGCCGCCGGGCAGGCAACTGAGCAATGATGCGTTTTACATCGTGTATAAATCCCATATCAAGCATGCGGTCTGCTTCGTCCAGTATAAAATACTGAATATGGCTGAGGGAAACGATTTTCTGTTGCATCAGGTCAAGCAAGCGACCCGGTGTGGCTACCATCAGGTCTACCCCCTTGCGAATAGCCTGCACCTGGTTGTGTTGCGGAAGTCCGCCGAAGACCACAGTATGTTTTACATTTAAAAACCTCCCGTAAGCCTCGATGCTTTCACCAATCTGTATGGCCAGCTCCCTGGTAGGTGTGAGTATTAAAGCCAGCGGCCGCTGCAAAAACTGAATGCTTTTTTTCTGCTCATGGATCAGTTGCAAAACAGGAATGGTAAAAGCGGCGGTTTTTCCGGTACCTGTTTGGGCGCAACCCAGCAAGTCCCGTTTTTGTAAAATAGAAGGGATCGATTTTTCCTGAATGGGGGTGGGTTTGGTATATCCTTCTTTGCCCAGGGCCTGCAATACAGGTTCTATAAGCTGCAAATTGTTAAATGACACTTGTGATTTTTTTAGTAATAAAAGAGTGATAAGGCTATCAAAAAAACTGATACTTTATCTGCCTTAGGTTAAGCGCTCACTATAATGGAGGAGGATGAACTACTACACAAACGGAGAAAGCAATAACATTAAGAGCGGCGAAGGTATAACAATTAAACAACTTAAAAAAATGCGATACGGGAGGGTGCAACAACGGCGCAAACTGATAATATCGCTTTGTGCATCGCTGTTCCAATCCGAATTCGGGGTGCTATCGCCTCTGCCGGGTCAGAGCAGTATTCAGCATAGCAGAAATCCGGATATGATAATATTTAGTAATCCCGGTATAGTTTTTAAGCATATTTTGTATTATATTCGGTAAATGCATATGCGCACTATAACCAAAACGTCACAACCCTGTTAATGCAGTTTTTTATGTGCCCCATTCATACCCGTTCATCAATTTCTTTCATTTTCCGGTGCCGGCAATATACCATCAGCCATATATATAATAATATTCATCTCCTAATAATCCATCTTCTAATTAATCAAAAAGCTTTGAAGATCCTCAACCCTGTAAAAAAAAAATAACCATTTGATCGTTTTACCTTAACCTTTTTCTCAGATTATGATTAGACTTTTATTTACTAAATTCTTCTGTTTATGAAAAAAGCTAAACTGCTTCTCTATTTTGTTTTCTTTAATTTTTTGGCCATCCAGGCCCAGCAACAGCAGGTTCGCGGCAGCATTTTTGACATCAGCGGAACGCCTGTGCCATCGGTATCTGTTCGTGAAAAAAATACGGAGAATGGTACGATGACCGATGAACAGGGTAAGTACCAGATCAATGTAAGATCTGCTCAAAGCGTCCTTGAGTTCTCAGTTGTAGGCTACAAATCACAGGAAGTGGTTGTGGGCAACCAGGCTTCAGTGGATATTGTGCTGGAGCTCGAAAATTCAACACTGGAGGATGTTGTTGTAATTGGATATGGTACGCAAAAAAAGGTAAACCTTTCCGGAGCGGTAGACCAGGTGAAGGCCAGAGAACTGCAAAACCGGCCCATTGCAAATGTTTCCCAGGGCTTGCAGGGCATGGTGCCTAACCTCAATATCCGTTTTGGTTCCGGGGCGCCCGGAGCAGCGCCCGATATCAATATCCGGGGCATTACTTCCATTAATGGCGGCGGCCCGCTGATACTGGTAGACGGGGTACAAACGTCGGCAACGGAATTGAATTTACTGGCAGCCCAGGATATTGAATCTATCTCAGTTATTAAAGATGCCTCGGCCGCCGCTATATATGGCGCAAGAGCCGCCTTCGGAGTTATCCTCATCACCACCAAAAGCGGTGGTGCGGCAGGTGTGAAAGTGAACTATTCCAATAACTTCAGCATGAACCGCCCAACCATAATGCCTAAAATGGTAACAGATCCCTATGTTTTTTCCCGCTTACTCCAGTTGTCTACCGATAATACACCCTGGAATAACGTGAGCTACAGCGACCAGTTTTATGCTTATGCAAAAGAAAGATCAGAAAACCCCTCTGTTCCGGGCGTACGGGAAAACCCCAGCCAACCCGGTTCATGGGAGTATATGGGTAACCGCGACTGGAGCAGGTATTTTATGGACGACTACAATTTTAACCAGAACCACGATCTCTCCATCAATGGTGTAAGTGAAGACAATAAAGTGCAGTATTACCTGTCGGGAGGCTACAACAGGCAGAACAGTCCGCTTGCCCTGGCTAAAGATGTCTTTGACAGGTACAGCCTGAGAGGCAAGGTGGATTATAACATCAACAAATGGCTGAAGTTTGGCAACAATACTTTTTATACCAGTTCCCTGCGGGAAACACCCACCTATTTCGACCCCTGGGGTATCTATAACCATTTTCCGACAGCTTTTGATAAAAATCCCGACGGCACCTGGGCCAACACCAGTGTGGGATATGCAGCGGCCCAGATCGTTGACGGCGGCACTTATACCTCGAAGCAGAATATGATCCAGTCTACTTTTTCAGGTGAACTGTCGCTATGGGACCGTTTGCTGACCGTAAATGCAGACTATACCTTCAGGAATACGGCAAACAACGACAACTGGCATTATAAGAAATATAAGATCGGCTACGGACCGGAAGATGTCAGGGAAGAAGGACAAGCCAGCGCCAACCATCGCGCAATATTTGAAAACTATCAAATATTCAATGTGTATGGAACATTGAACAAAAGCTTTTCAAAGCACGCTTTCACAGCCGTTCTGGGATACAACCAGGAAGCGCTGCGCTTTGAAAATTTCCAGGTAAGCCGGCAGGAACTGATCTCCTCCTCCTTCCCTACCATAGCACTGGCTACCGGTATCTTAAATGCGGGCGAATCTATCAGCAGCTATGCCATCAGGGGCGTTTTTGGCAGGTTGAACTATATATTTAACGACCGGTATATCGTGGAATTCAACGGGCGTTATGACGGCTCTTCCCGTTTCCCGAAAGATAAAAGGTTTGGATTTTTTCCTTCCGCCTCTGTTGCCTGGAGGGTAGACCAGGAGAACTTTATGAGTTCTGTCAGCCATGTTGTAAATACTCTCAAACTCCGTGCTTCTTACGGCTCTCTCGGTAACCAGCTCGTAGACTACTATGGTTATATCCCATCCATGGGAACAGCCCAATCCGGCTATTTGGTAGGAGACGGAAGACCATTGATCATTAACCCGCCCGCTTTGGTTTCCAATAATTATACCTGGGAGAAAGTGAATACAACCAATGTGGGAATAGACCTGGGTTTTTTAAACGACAGGATAACCGCCGTATTTGATTATTATACCCGCAATACGCTTAATATGCTTACAATAGGCAAGCAATTGCCTTCCGTACTGGGAGCAAGTGAGCCAAGTGAAAATGCAGCCGATCTGCGAACCAAAGGCTGGGAATTAACACTGGGATACCACGACAGGTTCAATGTTGGCGGAAGCCCCCTGTCTTTTAACGCCCGCTTTGTATTGGCAGATTCGAGGAGTAAGATCACCCGGTTCGACAACCCCAATGGCAGCATAACGCAATACTATGCCGGGATGGAACTGGGAGAGATCTGGGGACTGGAAAGTGACGGGCTTTTCCAGAATACCGATGAGATCGCCAAGCTCGATCAAACCTCCATCATTCCCTGGGGCGCCCTGTCTATTGTACCGGGATGGCCCAAATACATAGACCAGGACGGCAACGGCATCATTGAGAAGGGATATACATTAGGCGATACAAAGGACATTAAGATCATAGGCAATACAAGCCCGCGCTACGAGTACGGGCTGGATCTGAGCGGCAACTGGAAGAATATAGATGTACGGCTATTCCTGCAGGGCGTAGGCAAAAGAGATTACTACCCGCTC
>NZ_DAOMOZ010000286.1:0-5146 GCF_035444585.1 Agriterribacter sp. | reverse complement strand
AATTGCTTTTAGATTGGATTTATTCACTTTTAAATAAATTTTTCTGAACTTACCCTTTCTCCCAAATTCTAAACAGTTTTGCAACAAGGTCTTTGCTATACCTCTGCCATTATATTCTTTCTCGACACTTACATTTGTAATAAATCCATGCTTATTTATTTCATCATTAAAATAAGCTGCTAAAAGACCAATTAAAGTGTTCTGATCCCAGGCTTCAAACCTTACTGCCAAATCAATGATTTTTTCTGCATATTTATTTATATCTACTGAATTGCCCAGGGGGGGGATAAAGGTATCCTGGCATTTTCTCAAATGGTCTAAAATATCGGGGAAAGTACCGGAATTGATTTTAAATGTTATATCAGGCAAGATCGTACTCATCTAATAACTTTTTTGTTTTCTCTTTCCCATTAAACATTAAAACATCTATAACAGATAGCCAGGGAATAAATTCATTGTCAAGCTGCTTATAATTGATTTCCCTGGTTTTTAGAAAGGAGAGCTCAATGCCGTTCTCCGAAAATTCTTTTTTATTGTACAGTTCGATGCCCCCGATAGGATTAATATAGTGAGTGGCATCCAGTTCTTTGCAAATGCCGATTACCTTTTCCCTGCCTTTGAGGTCATGATTGATTGCAATTTCAGAAGAAATGATCAATTCGGTATCAATGTCAAGATGATTCCGGAGCTGCTTAATGGAGTGGTATATATAATTAAAGAGATTTCTGTCATTGTAACCTGTAATTTCCCTGATCAGGGAAATCGTTTCAGAAAAAAATGGAGCTTTTTTATAGGTCCCTTCTATTCTCCGCATTATTCTATCCTTTTCTTTTTCAAATTCTTCCGATAAAACCCTTTCCTTAACATGTAAATAGTCTGAATCTTTCTTTAGCATTACAGAAATATACGCGTCCTTTCCGTTTACCAATATCCGGTTCCGGTGTATCCAGCCCTTTTTTGTGAACTCAATATTATCGTATACCACAAACTTATCAACGGCTTTTATCAACTGGAAGTAGCCGATATAGGGAAAGAAATAAGGCTGCATTATGGCTAACTTCATGGCTGTACTTCCTTTACGAAGAGCTTTTGCAGTAATATAAAATTCTGTTTTGCCATTTCTTTTACCGTTGGAATTTTCCCCAGAAGGAAACTGTTTATCGTTTCTCTGTTTGTCCAGCATTGATCAATTTTTGCGATCAGGTCATCTTTTAATCCCGGGTCCGCCACATAATCCAGCATACCTGCCACATCAGCAAATCCTTTTAGCTTGTGGGCTTTAGGTTCGTGCCCGTAATCTATGATAACCGTAGGTATGTACTGGCTTAATCCCGCAACGGCGGCATGTATGCGTCCGCTTACCAGCATGTCAAAATTGCTTATGATGGCTTTGGTGATCCAGGCATCATACACTCCATTGAGTACGAAAATTTTTTTTGCAATACCTCTTTGATGCAATACCGATTCCAACTGTTTTGTAACTGGGTAGTCCCTGCCATGGATCAGCTCAAAAGGCTCTTTCCCGGGAATGAAGCCGTTGGAGTGAGACATCAGGCAAACGGTTGCTCCTAATCTTTCAAGATGCTCCACAGCTTCCGCGAAAGGAATGTAATCTTTATCATCCCGTGGCCATTTATCAAAAGGTCCTTCAAGAAAATTCCATCCGCACAGGATGAATCCTACTACAGGGCTGTCCCGGTTTTTACCCAGCTCTTTATTTATAAGAGTGTCCGTAATTTCCCCCTTTGCCGGTTCAAATAAAAATGCAGGGCAGGCCAGGCTGTGAATGCTTTTGATATCAAACCCCTTTGCTTCAAGCACCCCTTTGCTTATGGCTTCCCTGTTCGTTACCAGGTCGAAATTTTTGAATACTTCCCGGGCAAATGCCGTTGTTTGTTCATTATTGAATGGACCGGGAGAGCCTGCTATCATTGCCGTTTTTTTTCCTAAAAGCTGTGCCACCCGGTCTTTGATCAATCCTACCAAGAACCTGTCCTTCCCCAAAAAATCAGCATTATCACCCCAGATGTCGCCGCTAAAATCTATGACGAGGTCGTTATCCAATACGGCTTCTATGAACGGCGTTCGTTGCGGAAGGTGCCCGGTATCATGAAACAACTGCGCCGAAGCCAATTCGATCAGCGCTGTTTCAAGATCTTTATCGCTCCATGAATAATATAAAGACATCGGAAGCACATTGATCCTTTCCTTTTTGCAAAAGGATTCAGACATTTGAAACGTGGTACTGATCGCTGCATCAGGAAAAGTCGAGTGCAGTTCTCTTATAAGGGACTCTATGATATAAAAGTTCCCGATGTTTCCAAATTCCATTCTTCCCCAATGGAGCGTGCATTGACCAATGAGCAGTATTTTCATCGTATAAACCTGTTATTGATAATTATTGATTTGCAATAAAAGCCGGCAAATTAAATCCACTTCTTCTAAAGAAAGATCGTGATAAAGGGGCAGGCAAAGTACGCATTTGCTTATATCATCCGTTATCTTCATCTTTTGAGAAGGGACATAAGGCAACGAAGACGCAAGCGAAGGATAAAAATACCTGCGACCAAAGATCTCGTTTGCCGTTAGTTTTTCTATTGATCTCAGGAGCTGTTCTTCATTGTCAAAAATAAGGGGATAGTAAGCGTTATTATTCGTGGCCATAGGATGCCATACCGGAACCTTAGCCTTTAACGCTTTTAAGCTCTTTGTGTAATGTGCGACAAGGTCTTTTCTTTTCAGGAGAATGGCATTCACATAATTGAGATTGACCAAACCCATTGCCGCGTGAAACTCAGAATTTTTGCCATTAATGCCCAGCTCCGCATAGCTGTCGGGTCCCGAAAATCCGAAATTACGGATATAGGCGATCCGTTTTAAAAGTGCGGGATCCTTTGTAACAACCATACCGCCTTCAACGGTGTGGTACAATTTGGTTGCATGAAAGCTGCAGGTTGAAATATCGCCGTATTCAAATACTGACTTACCGTTTATTTCAACGCCAAAAGCATGTGCCCCATCATAAATGACCTTAAGGTGGTGCTTTTTAGCGATCATTTCTATAGCCGCTACATCACATGGATTCCCGTATACATGTGTGGCTAAAATTGCAGAAGTCTTTTCCGTTATCGCCGCCTCAATTTTTGAAGGATCAATGTTTAATGATTTTTTATCAATATCCACAAAAACCGGTGTACAACCCTCCCATGCAATACTGCTGGTAGTGGCTATAAAAGAGAAAGGTGTTGTGATGATCTCGCCTTTCAATCCCAGCGCTTTTATTGCCATTTGGATGGCCACTGTGCCATTGGTAACAAAAAGCAGATGCTTAAGCTTAAGATATTTCTTAAGCTGCAGCTCCAGTTCACCGGCCAGGGGGCCCATATTGGTGAGCCAGTTCCTTTGCCAGATGCCGGCCAGGTATTTTTCAAATTCTTCTTTTGGAGGCAGGAACGGTTTGGTAACAGGGATCATCTTTTTAATACCAGTTTTTTGAAGTCGGCAATGGGTGAAAATTTTAGAACTGCACCCATGCCTAGATAAGCGATGAAGTAGATTATTATTCCTATACCCACTCTTCCAAGATCATTCCAGCCGGAGAGCTGCAATATTTTTGCGTCTATGAACCATACAAAAATACCGGTGACCAAGGCAAGCAGGATGATCGGCATAATATCACGAAGCTGATCTTTGACGCCGTAGGCGATCATTTTTCCGCTGTACCAGGAATTCACAAAATAGCCAAAAAGAGAGGATATGATCTGGAAGTAGAGCAGCCCGTAAATACCAAAGGGTATTGCCAGTAAAATCCCGACTGTTATAAACGCCCTTTTAACCAGTTCCAGCCTGAGGAACAGGTCCGATCTTCCTTTCACATTTAGAATATTCAGGTTGTATGCCTGGAGAGGATACAATATTCCCGGTATGCACAGGATTTGAAAATAAGGAACAGCCGGCAACCATTTATCGGTGAACAGAAGCACGAATAGGGGTTTAGCCACTATGCCTAAGATCACCAGGGTGGGAGTTGTCCAGAATATCACCTGCTGCATGATCCTTTTATAGGCGGCTTTTAAACGCTCATTATCCTGCTGGATACTTGAAAATACCGGGAAGGTTACTTTATTTAAAGCGGTAGCCAGGTTCTGAACAGGCAACTGGCGGATGCTCATTGCCCTGGTATAATAACCCAGTTGGGCGGCAGGATATATTCTTCCGATGATTATATTATATGCATTATTATATACTGCATCAATCAAGCCGGAAAGCATGAGCTTGTACCCAAAATTAAAATGCCTGCTAAACCTTTCTTTATCAAAAAGGAAATCGGGCCGCCAACCGGTTCGGAACCATAGCTGGAGAGACGATAAGGATGCCTGGCAAAGGTACATCCATACCAGGCTCCAAACGCCATAACCGGAATAAGCGAGGTAAACGCCCAATAAAGAACTGATGATAAGGGAAGGCAACTGAACGGTTAACTGTGTTTTAAAGTCCAGTTGCTTGGTCAGTCGTGCAAGCTGAACACCGGAAAAAGCGTTTATAATGAAAGCAAGTGTATATACTCTTGCTATATCAATAAGAGCCGGCTGACGAAAAAAACGGGCAATGAGCGGGGCAGCGAAGAAAATGGTCCAATAAACAACAACACTTCCAATCAGGTTGATAAAGAAAACGGTAGAATAATCGTGCTGGTCCGGGTTCTCTGTTCTGATGAGGGAAGTGGTCAGCCCGGCATTGATCAGAACATTGCCAACCGACATAAAAATAGCCAGTATCCCTATCAATCCGAACTCCTCCGGTAGTAAAACACGGGCGAGAATAACAGATGCTCCAAAACTGATGAACTGGGTACCAAATTGCTGGGCAAAAGTCCAGCTAAGTCCTGTGAGCGCCTTTCTTGCCAAACTCATTTAAAGAGTAATTTTTTCCAGTTCCTTTTCTTTTTGTTTTTACTCTCCTGGAAATAATCGCCGCCATACCCGTATCCGTATCCATATCCATAATAAGTTCCACCACCGTACCCATAGTAGCCCTTATAACGGCCCTGGGTTTGTATGTCATTGATCACCAATCCCATGTTAGGCAATCTTTTTTGCTGGTACAGGTCTTCCACCATGCCCAACTGCCTTTTAAGGGTATAGCC
>NZ_DAOMOZ010000285.1:0-5156 GCF_035444585.1 Agriterribacter sp. | reverse complement strand
CCATCCTCCTGCCGAAACGCGGCCCGTTGTGCCGGTAAGCATGGCAGCATTATCTGTTATCGGTAAAAATGCATATACAAAGCTGCTTTGCTGCCCCTGGTTACCCTGCTGATATTGTATCTCAAAAATTGATTCAATACTATTCTTATTTCCCAGATTATACACCGATTCATAATCATCAAGCAGAGCATAACCCATTGCCATGATATCGTTTAATTCAGAATAAGCAAGATCAAATTTCTTTTGAGTCATATATACGTCTGCCAGAAGCATTTTAGCAGATCCTTTTGATGCGCTTCCGTTTTGAGGGAATGATGGGTTTCCCAGTTTCGAGATCGCATCTTTCAAATCATTTTCAATGGCGTTATAGACATCTGAAACAGTTGAGCGTTGTAAATAAGCATCTGAAACACCACTTACCTTATTTATATACAAGGGAACAGGGCCATAAAAGCGAACAAGATCAAAATAACATAACGCTCTTATAAACTTGGCTTCCCCTACAACTTTGTTCACAAACTCAGGTTTCAGTTCCAGTGTTACAATATTATCTATTATGCTATTTGCCCTTGCAATAGAAGTGTAGGCGTTATTATACATTTCATTAGTCACATTACTGGCAGCATCATCTAAAAAACCATCGGCCAGCTCCATATTAATATATTGTACTCCCCTATCGGTAGGGTTGAACTCATAAAAAGTATTATCGGAACGCATTTCCCCCATCACATAAGCTGCTCTGGAACCTTTTACACCTCTTAGAGACGCATAGGCTCCCACTAAGGCCTGGTCGAAATGTGACTGCTCTTTGAAAAAGTTTCCATCCGTTATGGAGCTTTCCGGCGTAAGTTGCAAAAAGTCTTTCGAACATGACGGTAATAATAATCCTGAAGCTATGATATATAATAGTTTTTTCATTCTAATATTTTTTTGAAGTGATCAAAAATTAACATCTAACCCAATTGCAACAGTTCTTGGAACCGGGTATGCGCCTGCATCTACTCCTTCCCTCAACCCATTTAACCCATTGATACTTGCTTCCGGGTTCATGCCTTTGTATTTTGTAAATACAGCCGCCTGCTGACAAGTTAGATACACCCTGGCTCTGCTGAATATATTCTTAAACGCCGGTATCTCATATCCGAGTGTAATATTTTTAATGGCCAAATAAGATCCATTTTCCACAAACCGGCTATTTGCATACCTGAAAAAATTATTGGCAGTTCCTGTAACCCTTGGTTGTGCTCCGCTGCCAGGGTCTTGCTCTGACCGCCAGAAGTCCAGCCAATGCTTCTGAACATTGAAAACGCCATCCTGGTTTTCGGACCATTCCAGTTGCCCGTTTATAATATCCTGTCCGAAAGCGCCTGCTATTACTATTCCAAGGTCAAATCCGTTATAGGCAAAGCTATTGTTCATACCCAATACAAATTTGGGTGTGGGGTTGCCTATGAACGTTCTGTCTGCATTTGTGATCACCCCGTCTTTATTAAGATCCTTGTATCTGACTGTTCCCACAGAAGAAATAACGGCTTTAGGTTGTGTGTCAAATTCTTCCTGGGTCATATATACACCATCATACACGTATCCCCAGAATTGCCCTATAGGTTTGCCTACCTCGGTCTTCCAATAGGTTCCCTGCTCTCCAACCCCATCAATGGGAGCGTTATTAGTACCCAGTTTCATTACTTTATTTCTGTTAAATGAAATATTGAAATCAGTATTCCATTTTAATGCGCCGGTAAGGTTACGTGTATTAACAGCAAACTCATAGCCCCAGAATTTAAAGCCTCCTATATTAGATTGAATGCTTGCAAAACCTGTACCCCGCGGTATATCTACCTGGTAGAGCATATCATCCACTTCTTTCTGGTAATAATCGGCAGTAAAGGCAATGCGGTCATTCAGAAATGACATATCTAAACCAATACCAAAACCGGCTGTTGTTTCCCATGTAAGAAAAGTATTACCCAAAGAAGTTAAGCTTCTTCCCTGCGCCAATGCGCCCCCAAAAACATAGTTGCTTGTTGACACGCCTCCGTATTGCCTGTAATCGCCTATATTAAAATTACCTACCAGTCCGTATTCACCGCGTAATTTCAGATAACTGACAGCCGGGATACTTTGCATAAAATCTTCATCAGAAATAATCCAACCTGCCGAAAAAGAGGGAAATGAACCCCATTTGTTATCAGCTCCAAACCTAGATGAACCATCTCTCCTTAACGAAGCCGAGAGCAAATATTTACCCCTGAAATTATAGTTCAAACGACCATACATGGACAAGAGGGACCATTCTGTAGTATTATTACCGCCATTTTTTACCGCAGCAGCATCTATCCATGATACCAAATCGTCTGGAAAATTGCTCCCGGAAAGGTTGTTATATTCCTGGTGAAATTTTTGAGCTGAATACCCTGCCAATACCTCAACCTGGTGCTCATCTGCTATTGTTTTATTATAAGCCAATGTGTTTTCTGTTAACCAGGAAAAGTAATCGGTAGTACTATACGACCCGGAGGGAATACTTGGTGGCGGCGCCCATATGGTACCTACAGAGCTCGGATTAAATACCCTGTTCGATCTGTTGCTGGCATCAACTGAAACCGCGGTCCTGAACTTAAAATCTTTCAGGAACTTTAGTTCAAGAAAGGCATTAGATAATACCCTGATATTTTTTTCCTTATTAATGGCATCCTCAAGGGTAACCACCCAGTTCGGTTGTGTAAATAACCCGGGTCCTGAAAATCTTAATTTCCTGGTTCCATCGTCGTTTGTTTCATCGGGCGAGAATATCGGTGGTGTAGTTAACGCTGCGAATATGATATTATACGTTCCATCCGTATTGAAGTTCTGGCCTGTTTGGTATGTGGGGGCAATATTCAGTCCTACCCTTACATTATCATTTATTTTGTACTCGTTATTCGACCTGAGGGAAAAGCGCTCGAAACCGGTATTGAGCATCACTCCGTTTTCCTTATAATATCCGATCGTAGTGGCTGACGTGAATTTATCTTTCCCCGCCAATAAAGTAAGGTTGTAGCTGTTCATCCTGGATTTACGCAATAACGCATCCATCCAATCTGTGTCCGGACCTGTCCATTGTTCGGGGTTTCGGTATAATTCGGGTATTTCAGGATATCCTTCATACTTCATCCTGTCTTCAAACAGCATTTTCTGGAACTGCAGGAACTCTTTTGCATTCATCAGGTCAGGTCTCCCCTTCTCCGGTACCTTTCCCTCTCCATAATTGACATTCAATTGTACACTTGCTTTTCCCTGGCGAGCTTGTTTTGTAGTGATCAATACTACCCCGTTAGCGGCACGTGATCCGTATATTGAAGCTGCAGACGGCCCTTTCAAAACAGAAATACTCTCAATTTCATTAGGGTTAATACTATTGATATCCCCTACAATAGGTGATTCATCCACAACATACAGAGGACTGTTCCCTGCATTTACTGATGCAGCTCCTCTGACTCTTATGGACATACCTCTTCCCGGCTGTCCCGAAGTTTGGTTAACCTGTACACCCGCAATCCTCCCCTGTATTTTCTGAGCTATCTGTCCTACAGGCTGGTCTTCCAGTTGTTCTGTTGGTAAAGTAGCAATAGATCCTGTTACATTTCTTCTTTTCTGAGAACCGTAGCCTACTAACACAACCTCTGATAAGCTTTTATCCTGTAACTGCAGTACAACGGAAAGTGTTCCGGAAATGCCCGCAACCCGCTCCTGCGTTTGGAAGCTGGTATGCGAAAAAACAAGAATAGCGTTTTCATCGGATACCGATATACGGTAATAACCATTGTCGTCTGTAACAGTAGCCACAGAAGAACCTTTAACAATAATACTAACACCTGCAACAGGATTACCTTCAGCATCTTTCACCTGCCCGGAAATTTCTTTATTGACCGGCGCCGTGACAGCACCCTGCAATATTTCTTTAGCAATCAACTGTGCAGGAAAAACAATAATAATGAAAGCAATGAGTGGAATAAAGCAGTAAGTCTTTTTGTACAAAGTAGCCTTTGTATACTTATACACAAGCAATAGTTTGTTCATAATATGGCAGTATTTAACAAATGATGGTAGAAATATTAATATAGATGGTGTGTTGTTAAAGCAGTACCGAATGCTTATGTTGAATTAAACAAAATCATATATAACAGTATTTTGGTTGTTGCATGCGATAGTTGGATACCGTTGCAATCGTTGATGTGAATAAATCAATGTTTGGTAGAGTGAAATTAGCGAACGACTGGAGATAAAACTCCCAATAAAATATCCAAATTCTATGCTTTTATGACATAAGCAATCGGGAATATAGAATGATCAGGATATGATAGCGGCAAAAATAAAATACCTGTAAGTGCTTGCCATGCAACAAACCTTACAGGTATTAAAAGCTACATTTTCATTTTCGCGAAAAAATAAACAGATTTTAAGCAGCAGATCGGAAGTCCTGATCTTTCAGCTTTTTAATCTGACCGGCTGGTAAATTTATATTCTCCTGAGCCTATCTTATGCTTTTTATTATCGGGTAATATCACTGTTGCAGTTGTATTAACCGGAACTACTACATTGAGTGTAACCGTGTTTTCATTTTTGGTCCAGGAAACTTTAATGTCTCCATTGATGCTGTGATAATTGCCCTTTGCCCATGTCAGCGATGCTCCGGTTAGCGGTTTTATAAAAAAATGACGGAAGCCAGGCTGGCTTTCATCGTGCTGAATACCTAAAACATGCCGATACATCCATTCTCCTACAGCCCCGATAGCCACATGGTTAAATGAGTTCATTCCTGCGTTCTGGAATCCGCGACCGGCAACATAGCCATCCCACCGTTCCCAGATGGTGGTTGCCCCCTGATCTATAGAATAGAACCAGGAAGGGAAACGACGGCTCAACAACAGGCTATACGCCACATCGGCATAACCATATGCTGCCAGTTGATCCATGATCATATAGGTGCCGTGTATACCTGTAGAGATCCGACCATCATATTTTTGTACAGCATCCGCCATATGAGCCGCGGCTTTGGCCCGTAACTCTATGGGTAGCAGCCCGAACTGCAGTGCTATCGCATAACCCGTTTGCGTTTCACCTTTAATTTTTCCATCTGCAGAAACAAATGCCTTTACAAATGCCTGCCGGAT
>NZ_DAOMOZ010000284.1:0-5318 GCF_035444585.1 Agriterribacter sp. | reverse complement strand
TTCCCTGAAGATCAAACTGGATACTACCCGCGAAGAAAATGAGCTGGTAATGTATGCCGATAATATGGGCGCCATCCCCCCCAATACCGCTTTAATGGTAGTAACGGTGGACGGCAAACGCCATGAAGTATATATTACGTCTACGGAAAAGTCGAGTGGAACGATACGGTTTAAGCGGAAAGAGTGAAGGGGGGATTTGGGATTTGAGATTTAAAATTTGAGATGGGGGCGGGTTGCAGGCTGCAAGTTTATCGTTTGGAAATTTATGGTTTGAGGTTCCGTTGATAGCCGATTGTTTGTCTCTGACAGCCCTACCTTATACCCTCCACCTTACACCTTTTGCCTTTGTTACAGGTTTGCAGGTTGCTGGAAGATGCGGTCGGTACCCGACATAAGGAGGGTCAGATCGCATCCTCGCATCATCTCTCTCAGGTGAATGGTGAAACGTGAGAAGTGAAAACACTATTCATTGCCAGCAGGCAGGTTTGGTTCCGTTTTTTGGTTCCTGGTGCTTTATATTTCCTTCTGGTTACTCCCCTGCAACTTGTAACTTGTACCCCCGGCACTACTTCAATCTTTCCAAAGCCTCCCCTGCGGCTGCAAAATCTTTATCCAGTCCCAGCGCTTTTTGGTAATACAATTTCGCTTCATCCTTATTCCCCAGCGCCTCCTCACACCTCCCTGCCTGGAAACAGGCTTCAGCAAAGGTATTGCTCACCTGTATGGCACGCTCAAATACCGCCAGCGCCTCGCTGAATCTTTGCCTGTCGTACAGCAGCAGGCCTTTTTCTATATAAGCATCTAAAAAGGTATAATCGCTTTTGAGGCATTCATCAAACTGCGCAAGCGCCTTGTCTGTTTCATTGATATTGGAATAGTATAGTCCCTTAATAAAGTATGCCTGCGATGTGGTACGCGTTTCCTGCGATGTGGCTATGATCCTGTCGGCGAGCTGTATGGCAGCGGACTGGGAGCGGCCGGCATAAATAGCTGCCAGTTGCAATTGAGGTTCGGCAAAAGCCGGCGTCACATCAACCGCCCGTTCCAAAGCATGAATGCCGTTTACGGAATCACCGGTCTGCAGCAATATATCGCCGCGCCTGTACCACAAAGCAGCATTGGCCGTATCCTCCGCCATTAAAGTATCATTCTGTAAAAGCGCTTCTTGGTATTTACCGCCCTGCGTCAGCGCGTTCATCAACTGGTACCGGGTACCCAGTGAATCGGGGTTGAGCTGTACTTTTTTTTGAAGCTGTGCTATGTGCAGGGCATTCTCATCAGCCAGTCCCGCAGCATCTTCATCGCTACTCCCCCCACAGGAACATATAAAAACAAGCAGGAAGAGCAATCCGCTATATATGCTGCTCCTCATATTCCATATATTTTTCAATAGCCGTGTCATATTGCTCCTTCCACCTGGTAATATCACCCCACGATGCACCGTCAACGATCACTGCACCATCTGTAACCTCACCCACTTTAATGAACGGCACGCCGCTTTCCTTTACTGTCTTTTCAAAAGCCGCAATATTATCCGCACTCACGCTTACCGCTACCCGGCTCTGCGATTCCCCGAACCAGAAAGCATCCGGTCTTACTTTAGTTGAAGTAGTTACTTTAAACCCTAACTCACGGTTGAACCCGCTTTCACAAAGCGTAACAAACAAACCTCCCTCGCTCAGGTCGTGAGCGGAAGCAATGGTTTTGCTGCTGATGAGCTTACTAACGGTTTGCTGTAAACGATATTCCTCTTCCAGGTCAAAATGCGGAACAGGAGAATATTCCACCCTGTGCAGCTTATGTATGTATTCAGACGAATTGATATCATCATTCACTTCACCCAATAAATAAATAGTATCGCCCGCCTGCTTAAAATCAAGCGTCATCTTCGCATCAATATCTTCCAGCAAGCCCACCATACCTATTGTGGGTGTAGGATATACCGCGCCGCCCGGATGCTGGTTATAAAAGCTCACATTACCACCCGTAACCGGCGTATCGAATTTCTTACAAGCCTCGCCCATGCCCTTAATAGCATATACAAACTGGTAATATACTTCCGGGTCGTAAGGATTGCCGAAGTTCAGGCAGTTGGTCACGCCCAGCGGCACACCGCCACTGACCACAATATTCCTTGCCGCTTCACTCACTGCGATCATACAACCCACAAACGGGTCGGCAAATACATAGCGGCTGTTACAGTCAACCGTAACCGCCAAACCCTTTTTTGTGCTCTTCACTTTCACGATCTGCGCATCGCTGGGGGCGTTGGTGGTAGTATTGCCCGTGCCCACCATGCTGTCGTACTGCGTATATATCCAGCGCTTGGACGCTATATTCGGGATGGTGATTATTTTCTCTGCCACCGCTTTCAGATCTTTCGGCACGGGTATGCTCGCAGGATCAAACTTTTTGATCTCCGCGAAATATTCCGGTTCCCTGTATTCCCTTTCATATACCGGTGCGCCGCCGCCTAATACCAGGCTTTCTGCAGGCAGTTCCGCTTCCAGCTCACCCTGCATATAAAACTGCAGCATGCCGCCATCCGTTACTTCACCGATCTGCGAGCAGGGCAAGTCCCATTTGTCGAATACCTTCAGCACATCTGCCTCCCGGCCTTTTTTTGCGATCAGCAGCATGCGTTCCTGGCTTTCGCTCAGCAGCAGCTCCCATGCCTTCATACCCGCCTGCCGGGTGGGTACTTTATCCAGGTCAATACGCATACCCACACCGCCCTTGGCGCTGGTTTCCGCGGTAGAGCATATAATGCCTGCGGCGCCCATATCCTGCATGCCCACCAATGCGCCTGTGGGAATAAGTTCTAAGCAGGCTTCTAATAATTTTTTCTCCTGGAAGGGATCGCCCACCTGCACGGCAGGCAGATCTTCCGCGCTGCTTTCCGTAATATCTGCCGACGCAAATGCCGCGCCGCCCATGCCGTCCTTACCGGTAGCAGAACCCACAATAAACACCGGGTTGCCTTTGCCTTCGGCTGTAGCGCTCACGGTTTGTCCGGCTTGTACCACGCCCACGCTCATGGCGTTCACCAGCGGGTTGGTATGATAGCAGTCCTCAAAATAAATTTCGCCGCCCACGGTAGGCACGCCAAAGCAGTTGCCGTAGTGACCAATGCCATGCACAATACCATTCATCAGGTGCTGCGTTTTTTCTTCGCTGAGGTTGCCGAAGCGCAGCGAATTCAACGCCGCTATCGGGCGTGCGCCCATCGTAAAAATATCGCGGTGAATACCCCCCACGCCGGTTGCCGCACCCTGGAAAGGCTCAATGGCAGAAGGGTGGTTATGGCTTTCAATTTTAAACACCACGCCCCAGCCGTCGCCGATATCGGCAAGCCCCGCGTTTTCCTCGCCGGCTTTCACCAGCAGCTTCGCGCCCTCGCGGGGAAGCGTTTTCAGCCACTTGATAGAATTTTTATAGCTGCAATGCTCGCTCCACATTACGGAGTAAGCGCTCAGCTCCGTAAAGTTGGGGGTGCGTCCCAATATCTTTTTTATCATCCCGAACTCATCAGGACGAAGTCCCAGCTTTTCGGCTGTTTCAACTGTTGTTTCCATGTATAGTATATGTCAAAGTATAGGAAGCGGCGAAATTACGAAACGGGAGGCAATAAAGTTCTGCGATTGCGGATTTTGGGATTACCTGGGGAAGATGGGAATTATGGGGTGGGCCGTGGCGGCGCTATCGGCGTTCGTTGTGTCACTCACTTGTACGTTTGGGGTGCTATTGGGCATGGGGCGAGGGTGTTTATAAAACTAAAATTGCTTTATTGATTGTAAACTGGGGAGCCTCGAGTTTTTCGATATTTTTCGGTTACTTTCCCTTACTATTTACAAGATCACGTAAAAAAACAATTTCCTCCTTCAGGTTTTTTATAGAAGACTCGTAGCTTTCTGCAAGGCGTGCGCGAGCCTCCCTATTGTCTTGATAAAGGTGATCAATATGGCCAATAGCATTATCATTATTGCTTTGATTGTAAATGTTATTCGGATTTGATTCAAAGAAATAATAAACTGGTTTCTCCAATATTTCAGAAATTTTCAACAACCGCTCAACGCTAAGTTTTGATTCGTTTTTTTCAATGTTAGTGTAAGCTGCCTGACTTATCTCAAGTTCCGCGGCCATGTTTTCGTGACTGAACCCTTTTTCTTTACGGGCTGTTTTGAGTTTTTCCAACACTTTCTCTATGCTTTCCATTTTTGATAAGTTCATATAATTAAAAGTAATATAATTTTTGTAAAAACTAATAATAATGTGCTAAAACTGATTGTGTGCAATAACTGAAAACCAGAGTTTCGTATGAATATAAATCAGCCCACAATTCAATCTCTATGTTACAAAACTCCTATAGCCTGTAAATAATCCGGCTATACTTTACTGCTATATAAGATTAAAATATTTAAGAATCAAAAAAGCCATCCATGAGATTTTCTTTGTTTTTTTTGAGTTTTGCAACATATGTTTTATGTAGTGCCTGTAAAAAGGAATCTTCTGATGACTCTTGCGAATTATCTATGAGTTCGTTAAGCGGAGATTATCAAATGATCAGCATTATTTCTAAGGGATCCAACGGAGAAGTGATCAATCAATTTGATACAGCTGATGAATGTGTAAAAGATAATATGTGGACTTTTGCACCTAATGGATTTTTGTATGTTAAAGACATTGGCTTACAATGCGGTACCATAAGCGCTAACGTTGAAACTTGGAGCCTTTCTGGTAATGAGATGCACGTTTCAAATAGTACAATAGGGGCTATTGTAAAAATTACAAATTTTAGTTGTAATCAATTTAGTTACGAAGGGACAGATTCATATAATGGGGTGACATATGTAACAACTGTAACACTTAAGAGATATTAGTTGCATATAATTTTGAATTTCATTGTTAGGTTTTGTCTTCAAGCTGTTTTAACTTTTGGGGAATTAAATTCTCTACTAAGCTCATCCCAATAAATTCAGCTTATTATGATAGCGTTAGATTTTGTATTTCATTAAATTTTATTTTATGGGCGATAAAGCTATGTTATTTGAGAATTTAGTGTTGAGTGCGTGGGGTAATGGGTTCAGAAGAACAGACCCTTTCCAGTTAGGAGATGCAGATACTTTTAGGCTATTAAGAAACGATCTCCAAAACAGGGAAGGACATGAAGCAAAGTTTGCACTATCAACGGCTATCATGAAAACTGCTGCTGAAAATGAGGAAGCAAAAGAAAAATTGATTGTTCTTGATAAAAAACTATGGAATATTAAACTACCACCTGCAAAGCAGGTGGATTTATGGGTAAAGCCATAGGCTAA
>NZ_DAOMOZ010000283.1:0-5338 GCF_035444585.1 Agriterribacter sp. | reverse complement strand
ATCGTAACTGTATGTTCCCGGATAATTCAATGTGCAAGCAATAACAAATACAGGGAATGGAAATCAGGCGGCGAAGTTAAAATTAAATCCATATACAAATCAAACGTTTGTTTAATTTTTTTTGTTAATGAATCATTAACGCGCCTGTAATTTTACGATCATTATTGAAATAACCCGAATATCAATTATCAATAACCATTCCTGTAAAGTATATCGGTTTATGAAAAGAGTACTTATTGTTGTTTTGAGCTGCATTGCGGCGCAAACGCATGCCCAAACCCCGCTTTCTGTTATTCCTGTACCGGTTAAAGCCGAAATTAAAAGCGGAAGCTTTACCATTACCGGCCGAACCGTTATTGTAGCTGGCAGCGATGATGAGAAAGCCGCGGTAAATTTTTTAAACGCTTACCTGCAAAAATATTACGGCTTTTCGCTACGTACTGTTAAGCGGGCCTCAAAGGATTTTATCAGTATAGGCACCCGCACCTTTATTAAAGGGCCCGACCAGCCGGAGCGCTATACTTTGGAAGTTACCGGTAAAGCTGTTCAAATAAAAGGCGACAGCCGCAGGGGCACTTTTTACGGAGTGCAGACATTGCTGCAATTACTGCCGGCTCAAAAATTGCCTTCGCTGAAAATACCGGCTGTTGTTATTGAAGATTACCCCCGTTTCGGATACCGCGGCGCCATGCTGGATGTTTGCCGTCATTTTTTTGACCTGGATTTTATTAAAAAATATCTCGACCTGCTGGCGCTGCATAAGATCAACACTTTTCACTGGCATTTAACGGATGACCAGGGCTGGCGGATCGAGATCAAAAAGTATCCGCGTTTAACGGAAGTGGGTGGTTGCAGGAATGGCACCATCACCGGGCGTTTCCCGGGCAAAGGAAATGATGGCAGGCGATATTGCGGCTACTATACGCAGGATCAGATCAAAGAAATCGTGCAATACGCCGCCGACCGCTTTATAACCGTAATTCCCGAGATAGAATTACCGGGGCATTCTTCTGCCGCAATTGCCGCTTACCCGCAATTGAGCTGCTTTCCTGATGAGCCTACCCAACCTGCCAGAAAAACAGCATGGCATGGCGACAGCACCGGCAAAAATGTACAGCAGGCATGGGGCGTATTTGAGGATGTTTACTGCCCCGGTGAATATACTTTCCATTTTTTACAGGACGTGCTGGATGAAGTAACAGCGCTATTCCCTTCAAAATATATACATATTGGCGGGGATGAGTGCCCCAAAGAAGCATGGAAAAGGTCGGCATTTTGCCAGAACCTCATCAAAGAAAAGCATTTAAAAGATAAGCACGGCCTGCAAAGCTATTTTGTGCAGCGGATAGAAAAATACCTGAACAGCAAAGGCAAAGCCATGATAGGCTGGGATGAAATACTGGAAGGCGGGCTGGCGCCCAATGCCACGGTAATGAGCTGGCGTGGTGAAAAAGGAGGTATAGAAGCCGCCCACCAGAAGCACGATGTGATTATGACGCCCAACTCCTACCTGTACCTTGATTATGCGCAGCGCAAAAATGAAGACTCAATCGTTATCGGCGGTTATCTTCCCCTGCAAAAAGTATACAGCTTCAACCCGGTGCCAGAGGAACTGGAAAACAACGAACATCATTATATACTGGGCGCCCAGGCCAATTTATGGACGGAATACATCACCAACCCGGCAAAGGCCGAATACATGCTGTTTCCCCGTCTTACCGCATTGAGCGAGGTATGCTGGAGCCCCGTTCAAAACAAAAGCTGGGAAGGGTTTAAAGACCGCATTGCAAAGCAATTCCAACGATACGACCTCTGGGGTATACATTATTATCCAAAATTAGATGAGCCGCTGAAGTGAGGGCAGGGAGCAGGTTACAGGTTGCAGGGGGAACCCGCCCTTATGCCTGACACCTTATGCCTTGCATCCTGTACCTTGAAACTCTTGTAACCCGTATCCGCCCTATCTTTGCGCATGACCATCAACGAAGGCTACGGCTTCGTTTGCGAAGCACTGTATAGTATATACGACCGGCGCGAAGCGGAAAACATTGCGGCGCTGGTAATTGAAAAGATTACCGGGCTGCAAAGAATGGATCGTTCGCTGAACAGAGATCATTTTTTGCCGGAGGAACAGGAAACCCTGCTCTTACATTATTCCCGGTTGCTTTTACAGCATCGCCCTATACAGTATGTGCTGGGCGAAGCTTGGTTTTATGGCATGCCTTTATTTGTTGACGAACATGTGCTGATACCCCGTCCCGAAACGGAGGAACTGGTGGAATGGATGGTGAAGGACGAGAAGGAGTTTCAGGTCTCAGGTTACAGGTTACAGGTCTCAGGTTACAGGTCTCAGGTTACAGGGTACAGGTTACAGGGTACAGGGGAAAGACCGGCAATACTGGATATAGGGACGGGCAGCGGCTGCATGGCTATCGCGTTAAAAAAAAACATTCCCGAAAGTGAAGTATACGCGATAGATGTTAGCAGTGAAGCGCTGGCCGTTGCGCAGCAAAATGCCAAAAACCTGCAGGCGGATATCCGGTTCTTACAGGTAGATTTTTTAAATACCGCTCACAGGAATGCATTGCCCCTGTTTGACATTATTGCCAGCAACCCGCCTTATATTCCTGTAAAGGATAAAAAAGAAATGCATAAAAATGTACTGGATCATGAACCCCATACCGCTTTGTTTGTGGAAGACAACGATCCGTTGCTGTTTTATTCAGCAATAGCCGCATTTGCAACATTACATTTGCGTGCCGGCGGCAGCATTTATACAGAAATCCATGAAACGATGGGTGAAGCAGTAAAACATGTTTTTACCCAACAGGGATTTGAAGACACCGTTATCCGCAAAGACATGCAGGGGAAGGACCGTATGGTAAAAACCCGGAAGCCTAATTAGCACTTACAGAGGCCACCGCGGTAGCGCCCAGTTTTTTTGCTGTTTGTAATACTTTGTATACATCGCCCCAATGCCCGGCAGTATCGGCATTTACTACTACTGAAGGTTTTTCGGCTGCCCTGGACAGCACAAGCTGCAACTCACTTTCCAGGTCGTCGAGCGATATTCTTTTCTGGCCGATATAGGCCTGGTTGTTTTTATCTATGGATACCACCACCGTTTGCTTCGACTTGGTATCGCTTTTGCCCCTGGGAGCCGATACTTTGATCACATTGGGATTGGCAAGCGTAGACACAATAAGGAAGAACAACAACAATATAAATAATATATCATTGAGCGCATCGGTATGCACTTTCGCACTGTCTCTTAATTTTTTTCTCAGGTTCATTGCATCTTTGTTCGTTACGTAATTTATGGCCAAAGCTGTCAGCTATCGGCAACTTATCCGCCGCGGCGGACCGGCTTTTCAGACATTGGTTTAACGCTTTTTCGTCAGGTACCGCCTGGCATTTTCACATTTTCACATTTTTTGATACGGTCTGATGCTCCTTCGTCGCGTACCGGCCGCCATTTTCAAATTACCTGGTCGGTTCCTGCAGCACGTCTATAAATTCGGCGCTGGCAGATTCCATCTGGTTAACATTTTTATCAATCTGTGCATTCAGGTAATTGTATCCTACATAGGCCAGCAAGCCTATTATGAGCCCGCTTGCTGAAGTGATCATCTTCGTATAGATACCACCGGCAATGGTGTTAAGCGTATATTCACCCGTTGCAGAAATACCGTAAAACAACTGCACCATCCCTACAATGGTTCCCAAAAAGCCAAACATAGGGGCTATACCCGCTATCAATGATAGTACTGAAAGATTGCGTTCCATTTTATATATCTCCAGCTTCCCCACATTTTCCATGCTTTTCTCAATCGCTTCAATGGGTTTACCTATACGTTGCAGCCCCTTGTCAATCATCCTTGCCACCGGGTTAAATGTATTCCGCGCAAGCGACCGGGCCGCCGTAACATTGCCGGTTACAATATGATCCCTGATAATGCTCATGAAATTATAGTCCAGCTTACCTGCATTGCGAATGGCGATCAGGCGCTCAAAAAAGAAAAATATCGCTATCACCATTAATAAGGCCAGAGGTAGCATAAGCCAGCCTCCCGCCAGCAGCAGTTCCCATAGATTCATTTGGGTACCGGGTTCGGGGATACCATGTTGGCTGGCCAAAGCTTTATTAAGAGAATCGGGAGCGATCTGCAGGAAAAATAATTTCATATTATAGTATTGTTGAAAGTGCAACAAATGTAACGACAAATAAACAACTTTATTTACCCGTTTGCCGAACGTGAAAATAGTGTGATTATTTTCTTTACAAACAGCCTGCCGGATTCTATTAACATTTTATATAGAAAGCCCTCATGCGCCGCCGGACATGACCTGCCGGGCCTCATACCTCAATGCATCGAGTACAACATTGTGCAAAGAGGTTTTGGGATCTGCATTCAGCAACTCCAGAATGCGTTTGCTCAAATCAAGGCCTGTAGCTGTTTCAGGCAGGGTATTGACCAACTGGTGCAAAATAAAAATATTCTGCTCCTTAAGGTTGGTTACCGCCTGCCATGCCTGGGCAGATACGTATAGTTGTTGTGAAAGATTGTATTCATATTCCTGCTTAATGCTTTCCACCAGCAACGAATGGTACACCGCTGCCTGCATACTGACAGGGGATATCCTTGATATCAGGTTTTTGAGGGAGATGCGTTCAGCTAAAATGGTAAGCCGTTCGTACGCCTGTAATTGCAATGTTGCATTGTGGGCAGGCTTCTTCCGCTCTTTTTTAATACCCCTCGTTTCACGGAAATAGAATAAAGAATATATTCCTAAAACCCCCACAACAATTATAATAGCCAAAATAATAATGCTGCTGTTATCCATGCCGGTAATTTATGCTGCTTATAAAACAAAAATAAGGGTATTGTGTTGTGTAAAGAAGAAACTAAAAATATCAGATGCGATGCTGACCCTCCTGCGTCGGGTGCCGACCGCATCTCAGGATTTCGAAAATTTATGGTTTTTAATTTTTTGTTTATTGTCGTATCCCTTCGGATTTAGCGCTTACGGCTTCGGATTTGAAATTTATTTGGTTCTTGTTATTTGGTTCTTATTATTTGTTCCCCGGCGCTTTGCGTTCAGATGCGATGCTGACCCTCCTGCGTCGGGTGCCGACCGCATCTCAGGATTTCGAAAATTTATGGTTTTTAATTTTTTGTTTATTGTCGTATCCCTTCGGATTTAGCGCTTACGGCTTCGGATTTGAAATTTATTTGGTTCTTGTTATTTGGTTCTTATTATTTGTTCCCCGGCGCTTTGCGTTCAGATGCGATGCTGACCCTCCTGCGTCGGGTGCCGACCGCATCTCAGGATTTCG
>NZ_DAOMOZ010000282.1:2887-5427 GCF_035444585.1 Agriterribacter sp. | reverse complement strand
TCATTTTGCTCATCAACGATGAAACAAAAGCGTTCATCTTTGTTTGCTGAGCCGCAGTTTGCACCTGAGCTGTAAGCGGCAGGTAAGCAACGAAAGCAATAGCAATAAAAAGGAGTTTCATAAGCAACTATTTAAGACTAAAAAAATTGCTTCAACATTTATACTGTCAATAGAAATTAATTCCGAACACAGCCTCTTTTTTCTTTCACATCTCACCTCTCACGTTCTCCTGGGCGGTCAGCTTTCAGCGATCAGCAATCAGCTAAAGTATACTAATGTCGGGCAACTCACGGCTTACCCCGTCCGAACGGCGTTCAGCCGGGCGGGCACTTACCACTCATTTATTTCAGGTAAGGCCCTATCGCTTTTTGCCAGATCGCATAGCCGTTCTTATTCATATGCAGCATATCCTCAATGAACAGCTCTTTCCTCGGCTCGCCATAGGCATCCAGCATTAAGTGATAGGCATCAACAAATACAGTTCTTTTTTGCTTCTTCAAAAATTCTTTTATGGCCCAATTGCCCGCGTCCATCTTATGCATCAGGTGTTCCCGGCTGGGGCTGGGCTTCATCGAAACATACAATACCGGTATTTTGGGGTATTTATTCCTGATCATTGTAAAGAGCGTAATAAATCTTTGGGCAACCGTTGCAGCACTAACGGTATCGGACGCTGCCAGGTCGTTTTCACCGCAATAGATCACCACCTGTTTGGGATCATAAGCAAAAACGATATCATCGGCATAACGGATCAGGTCGGGCAGGGATGAGCCGCCAAACCCCCGGTTAATAATAGTGTGCCCCGGAAAATATTCCTGTACATCTTTCCAGAAAGTAAACGACGAGCTGCCAATGAACAGTACAGCCTTCTTTGGAGGGAAATAAGCGCTGTCGAGCTTTTTAAACTGCTGTATGTCGTTATAAAAAGGCGGTTGCTGGGCATAGGTGGTTGTTGCAGCAAATACAATAAGAAGTACAGTAATGATCCTGGTTATGATTTTCATTCGTAAGTTATTAATCATAAAAAAATATAACCGACCCCGGTATCTAACAATGTTATGTTCATAAAAAAATTGTATAAGTTGTAACCCAGAATAACGGTCATTGAAGGTAAAACTTTCTGTTAACAGCATTCACCAAAAAAACATTGAACAGCAATGACCAATGACCGGAAGAAGCAAATAAGCCGGTACCTGCTTCCTTCAAAAACCGTTATGACCGGGTTAGCTCCGGGCCTATTCTGCCTTTACCAATCTGGCTTTCTCCGACACCCCGTTTTCATTGATCGCCTCAATGGTAAAGTAATAGGCTTTCCGGCTGTCCATTGCCTTGAACCAGTACTCATTGGCATTGTGCACCATGATGCAGTTGTACAATTTATCCGGCGCAGTACCATAATAAATATTATAGGCATACGCATTGTTTACCGGCCGCCATTTGAGCCAGGCGCTTCGTTTATCCTTTTCCGTACGCAATACGATAAAATCTTTTACCGCTTCAGGTTTTGCTCCATGACCTTTTCCAAAGATCCTTAACCCGCTGATGGCAAACTTACCGGTAGGCATGTGTATATTTTCCAGCTTAATGTATCTTGCCTGCACAGGTGTTTCCAGTTCCACGTAATCGTGCGGCACATCTTTTTTATTGGCACTTTTGTCAACCAGCGTTTCCCATTTTTTGCCGTTTCGCGAATAGTATATTTTATACTGGTGGTATACGCCCGATGATTTACCGAGGAAGCTGCTGTCTACATCCTGGTCGGCATAATTAACCTGTATGGCGTTAACGGTGCTTACTTCGCCCAGGTCAGTTTGTATCCATTCTCCTTTATTGGCCGTAGCGGCGCTCCAGTACGTTTTAATGCTTTCGTCTACCGCATTGTTGGCGGCATAGCTGCCCAGGGTAGACGAAACCATAACCGGCTTATTGTAATTCAATAACATCCACCCGGTGAAGTACGTTGAAGGAGCCGCGCTTTTTACCGCATTTTCACCGGCGCCTGCGCCCGGCAGGTAATGCGGGTAATCGCCAAAAGCCGTATTGCAATACATTATGTCATCCTTATCAAACCCGGCGGGCCAAATGCTGATCCTTCTTTCAAAATTATTCTTTACCGACAACACGGTTGTGGATACATGCCAGTAATTGTTCCTTTTATCCTGAAAAGTAGCTCCATGGCCTGCGCCCCGCGCAAATCCGCCGGGCTTATAGCTGAAAGGATCGCTTTGGGGCGTGAAAGGCCCCAGGGGATCATCGCCTACCACAACGCCATCGGCATAACCGCTGAATTCCGTACCCGGTGCACCGTACTGCAGGTAATACTTACCGTTGTGTTTGGTCATCCATGCTCCTTCCAGGAAGGGATCCAAAAAGGTATTGTCCATATATTCACCGAACCGCTGCCAGCCGTAACGCCATTCTTCCAGGAAATACATTTCTTTTCTTGTGCCGACGGGTTGAAATGTTTCGCGGTTCAGTTCAATGCCATACAGCGGGTACCGGTTGCTGCTGCCATTGTACATATATAAACGGCCGTCATC
>NZ_DAOMOZ010000282.1:0-2848 GCF_035444585.1 Agriterribacter sp. | reverse complement strand
TCATCCGTAAAGAACGCGGGGTCCCAGCCGCCGATCTCAAAGGAATCTACCAATGGTTTCCAGTCATCTGCCTTAGGATTGGTGCTCATCCATACGGTGAAATTTTTGGTATAGGTAGATCCAAACACGATCATGGTATCACCGATAACGCCAACAGCCGGCGCACAGAGCTCATCATAACCCTTATTCCAGGGCCTTAGAAATTTTCGTGAAATAAAATTCCAGTTCAGCATATCGCTGCTCCACCAGTAGCCCCACTGATTGGTGCTGAACAAATAGTAGTCGCCTTTGTAAGTTACAATCACGGGATCGGCGGTAGCCCGGTGCCGGCCCCATTCGCTGAAATTGGGTATGGGCGTATAGCCATAGTCTATATTAACGGGATTGCAATACGTGCGCTGCTGTGCTGTTGCGGTATATGCCAGCAGCATAGCTATTATGGATACGGTAATTTTTTTGCTCATGATAATGGTTTTTAAGTCTCAGATACATAGGCTGTTCGTATGTTTACGCCGTTCGTGGGAACGCTGTTCGTGGCGTCATCGCCACGAATGATTTTATTATCGCCTCCGGGCGATATAAAGCGATCAAAATAAATAATCAATTTCCATTATTCCCTTACCTGTTATATAGTTGGAGGCGCTGGAATATAAATACTCTTCTGCATTGGCTACCCATCCTGCTTTTACAGGGTTGTTATGGATATAATCAAGCTTTGTCCTTAAAAATTTTTCTGTTACAATTTCTTCCGGATGATTTGTGCCTGTCCATATTTTATAGTCCTTATTTTGATTGGTTTGCTGCGCATGAAATTGAAACATACGCAGCAGCCATTCTCTCCTGCTTTCATTTTCGGTTTGTATGGCATGAATGAATTCCTTTGTGCAAAAGGATTTAAAATCCCTGACCGTATCACTCAGCTTTCCACACTCAGACTGCCAGATAACATGCATATGATTCGTCATTATTACATAAGCGCCTATTGAAAGTTGTTTCTTTAACCTGCAATGCTGCATGTTTTTTATCAAAATATCCCTGTAACACCTGCGGCTGAACAAATCTATCCAGTCTACAACAGTAAAAGTCATAAAATGCAATCCGTGCTGGTTGCGTATTTTATAGCCATCGGCGTTTTCGTAGCTCATAAGTGGTGTTTTTAGTTAGGTAATTGTGTTCATCGCCAGAGGCGATAATACTATCGTATGAGGCGTGGACGCCTCGTACAGCGTTTGCGTGGACGCCTCATAAGCGTTTGCTCATACAGCGTTTGCGCCTTAACAGTGTTTGCAGTACAATTAAATGTTGTTTCATGGTTTTTATTTTTAGCGATGAATAAACCTTTGTATCTGTCTGCGCGCCTGTGGTTTATCATCACTCGAAAGCTCATTGTACAATAAGCATACATAACTGGTACCTAAACCATACATCTGCGGCTAACTCTATATTTTCTTCTTTTTCCCGTGAAGCCATTCATCAACGCTCCATTTGCCGGAACCGGAAAAAAAATAAACCAGGCCCAGCAGCACAAATAAAAAGGGATGCTGATCTTCATACCATATTTTACCATTGCCTACGTAAAAAGCAATATACAGCATGGTTGCTATTAGCACCAGCGACGCCAGGCGGGTGAATAACCCGATGGTCAGCAATATACCCGCCAGTAATTCTGCACTTTTACCGATATATACCACGAATAAGGGTGAGGCAAATTTTTTAAAAAAGTCCCATTCGGTATATCCTTTTATCTTACCGGCATCAAATACCTCCCATCCGTGATATACCATTAGTAACCCTACGATAATGCGGATAGCAGCAAGCCCGCTTCGCTGTGCAACGGGTGCGGATGAAAGTAGCTTTATCATAACCAACATTTAATAATGCTGAAACAAATTGTACTATTATTGCTGTTTGTGGCGTCTTCGCTACGAACGGCTTCGTTATCGCCTCCAGGCAATACCAATGAACTATACCACCGGCCATTTAAAAACAGACTGCAACGGTATTTTTTTACCCGTATCTCCCGAAGCTCTTGCCGCTTCTATTACCTCCAGCACATGCAAAGCATGTTCGGCTGCTATCAGCGGTTCTTTTCCGGTAATGAGTGATGCTGCAATAACGCTTGCTCCCTGCTGCCATACATAGGTTCCGGGGTCGGGCACATGCCTAGCCGGAGGCTCGGTAAACGAAGTGGCCAGGTCCACACCAAACGGCGCCCAGTCGTACCCGATCAGTCCCATATTGCCTTTTGTTCCCCAAATGGTGATCGTAGGATTTTGCTGCCCTTTGCCCTCATGGCCATATGGGTCAAAATAATTGAATCCACATTGCACATGTGAAATGATGCCTTCACCGTGATCCATTAGCAGCATGGTATTGTCTTCCGCTTCTACTTTTATCTTTCCTTTGTTATCCACCGTTCTTTCAGGAGTTACGATACTGGTCATAGCCATGACATGTTTTGCGGGACCAAGCAGTCCTGTTAAAGTGGCAATATTGTATACACCAAGATCCGGAAGGCTGCCGCCACCCTTTTCGTAAAAGAAAGCCGACCAGGTAGGCCCCAGGTGGCCGTAATGCGCATGTGCGCTGGAAATCTTCCCTAATTTGCCTTCGCGGATAGCTTGCGACATGAATGCGAATTGCGGGCTGTTCACCACTGCGGGTGCACCCCATATCCGCAGCTTTTTACTTTTGGCCAGGTCCAGCAATGCCTTCCCTTCCTTATAGGTATTTGCCATGGGCTTTTCGCTCCATACATGCTTTCCATCCTGCAGCGCCTGCTTATTCAGCCGCCCATGCTCCTGCATATCGGTGAGCGTTACCAGCAGGTCAAAAGGAGCACCCGCCA
>NZ_DAOMOZ010000281.1:0-5437 GCF_035444585.1 Agriterribacter sp. | reverse complement strand
TGTTTTATTCATCATTGTTGTTTTTATGAACGCCTCCGGCTTCCGACCCGTGAAATTCAAGCCCCTGCTTTTTCTATGGCATAAATACAAACCATTTCTGGCTTTTGGCAGGTATGGTTACCCGTAAGTTCAGCTTAGTGCCGTTCAAGATTATTTTTTTTGCTGCGCCGTCGTTTTCACTCATAGTTGCCCGTTGCTTTAAGCCGGTATAATACAGGTCTACTTCAATATCTCTTGTAACAGATTCATTCAACGGATTATAAACCATCAATAAACCTTTTTCTTTGCCATGCGGATCGGCATGCAGTATGGCATCATAGTCCCTGCCATCGGGCCTCCGCAGGTGGATAATATCGGCATCCAGTATTCTCCTGTGCTTCCTGTAAAAATCAACCCATTTTTTCACCAGGGTTTTCGTTTCGGGAGCATCGTATAATTGCGGGCCGCGGTAACAGGCCTGCACACCTGCTCCGAACAAATTGGCCAGGCGCTGCTCATAATGCGGCAGGTGCTCTTTGAGCGGCTCTATGGTAGCGGCAGCACCTCCGCCATGGTATTGCACGAGCGGAACGAACATCCAGCCCATGGAAGGTGATTTTTCCCAGGTGCCGTCGTATATGTTCTGGCGCTCAATAATTTCCTGTAACGCCCGTGGCAACGACCAGTTGGTTTCGCGATAACCCATGGCAATTTTTGTGCTGCCATTTAAAAAGTACCAGTCGGGAACGTTCAGGTAAATGCCTTTACCCCTGCACCACCGGTAAAATGCCTGTATTTCCCTGAACTGCTTCCAGCGCGAATCTTCCAGTCCCCTGTGTCCCGGGTGATCAGTTGAAGCGCAAACATCGCCGGGGTAGGAACCATCATGTTCCAGCAGGTCCTGCCCCGTGGTTTCATAAAAATGGTATAGCTTTTTAAAATAATCCTGTCCCCATTTGCTTTGCAAGCAGGGAGAGCTGCCAAAGGCCGGCTTCATGCCTTCTGGCATTACCACATTATTTGCGGCGTTGATGGAACGGCTTGCCAGCAGGGAATAACCACCGAGCGCCACACCCTTTGATCCTGCATAATCCCTCAGGGCTTTCATACGCTGCAGATTCTGCTGCGAAGTGTCTTCAATATTGAAACCGCTGCCAAAAGTCATGATCACCATTTCAAAACCCACTTCCGCACATTGATCAATTGCTTTTTTAACGGGTTCATCCGCGGCGCTGCTAACATGCATAATGATGGGATTTTCGGTTACCCACGGCGCAATGGTACGGTATAGCTTTCTTTCGCTCAGCCCTCTCCTTTCCCTGTCGTAGCTGTCGTATACCAGTTCCCATAACCGCATGCTTTCAAAAGATGCACCGGGCGCCAGCTCCTGCCCCATCCCGGTTTTGGGCATACATACCAGCAGTGAAGGTGTTTGCAATGCATAATTTACCTGTGTGGTATAGGAAGGGTCGGTCTGCCATTCTATGCAGGCGTTTTGTGCGGCATTGGGCGACATGGAGCCGAAAGCGAAATCACTTTCTGCAAATATGGGCGGAAGTTCCCAACGCTGCTTGTGTTCTACCGCGCTTTCTGCCTCTGTTACGGCAAGGTGCTCGCTTTTTATATTGTTTACTGTAATTTCCTGCGCACTGTTGTTCTCCACGCTTACCCACTTGCTCAGCAGGGGTAATCCATCATATAACTCATAATGCACTTTTACGGTAAGCCCACTCAGGAAATCAAGATCAGCCTGTGTTTCCCGTGATCCACCCAACAACACAACCTGCTCTATTTTACTGCGCCCTGTTGCCCCGGCTCCACCACGCACCGCTTTGCCTCCACGGGGATCGGTCTTGCCTGCACGGATATGCGTAGGCATGCCGTTAAGCGGCAGCTCAGCAAGTGTTGTATAGCTTTTACCATCGGCTGATATGCTGCATATCATTTTGCCGGTAGCGAGCAATATCTTCAAATAATACGATTTGCCGGGGTCAAAGCCTTCAAAGCTCTGGCTTTTGCCATCATGAAATATCCCGAATTTTTTATTGCGTGGTGAAAGATAAAATTTGGATGAGCGCTCTCCTTCAAACTGCAATGCAATGCCGGGCCCATACCCGCTGCTTTGGTCTGTGCCGGTGTTGAGCCTGCATATGATCACCCTGGTACCGGCAGGCAAAGGCCGTTCGCCAAATACTACTGCGTTGGCAGGCGCCATCATTTCACCGGCTTTGCCTTCATTGTTAAATGCATTTGCAGCTGCATTAACGGTAACAATATTCCACTGAGGTGACAGTGTAATAAAATCATCTTTCAGCAGCACTTCCCTTTGATCGTCGCCCGCATACAGGTTATGAAAATTACGGATGATGGTCTCATTGGCTTTGTAGGTAAAAGCCACTTCAATCCCTTCAGGCGGCCAGGGCAGCTGCTCCGGCGACCATTTGGTGCGACGGTTCCATTCAAAACGTGCTTTGATGGGAGACGTGGTATATGATACCAGCTTTAAGCTGTAGGGATCAGCCTTCATTTCGGGTATCCATTCGGGTAAGAGGTAGTTGCCGATGGGCTGCCCCGTTAATCCGCCCGCTTTTATTTCATGACCGTTTATCCACAGCACAGCTTCCGGTGATACTGCCCGTACGAGCGCTTCGTTGGTAACGAGGTTATCCAACCCTATGGTTGCACCGTTGGGCGCCAGTGTAAACGTTCTGGTGATCAGTCCGTTGCTCAGTGCCATGTACCCTTCCGGCGTTTTGTACACGGCGGATCGTTGTGCACTGCCGGTTATCAACCAGTCGGTTTTGCTGCGCAGTTGTGCTTTGTTATAGAGGGGTAGTGTATCTACAGAAATATTTTGTGCATTTACAGCAAAACACGAACAGGCAATAAGCGGCAACAATACAGATCGGATCATAATTGCTTTTGATTTTAAGAAGAAGCGGAAAGCTACCGATGTTTACCGGGCTAACGCAACAAATGAGTAGATTTTTCTTGTAAGTAGCGAAGTTCACGGACTTTATATTGTGACGTTATCTGAGGCGAAAAAATCGTTCTGGTGGGATTACACCCCGATTTCGGGAAGGTTCTCTGATATAGCTTAACTTTAGAGCAGGCTGTAGATTGCTACACTTAACTACAATCAGGATTGGGGCAAACACCAGCAGGAGTTTATACTCTTTTATACTTTTCGTTTATGTAAATTTGTATTTCAGAAAATAAATACAATTTATTATTAAGCATAATTTTTAGATATGAGGCTACAAATAATACAAGACAGTAAGGGAAAAGCCACAGGCGTATTTATTCCTATCAACGAATGGAAGGAGCTCAAAAAGCAATACCGGGATTTGGAAACGTTAGAATACAAAGAACCAACCAAAGAACAGATTTTACTGGAACTCAAAGAAGCCGTTCTGGAACTTAAATTAGTGGAGCAGGGAAAGTTAAAAACCCGTCCTGCAAAAGAGTTACTGAATGAGTTATAATGTTTCTTCCATACCGCTTTTTGACAAACAGGCTAAAAGGCTGGCTAAAAAATATCCCTCGCTAAAAAAAGATTTGATGGAATTGCTGAAAAGTCTTACCAATAATCCTGAACAGGGAACTGCTCTTGGTAACGGCTTCTATAAAATACGTGTGGCCATCTCTTCCAAAGGAAAGGGTAAATCGGGTGGAGCAAGGGTAATTACCTATGTGAAAGTTACTGTTACGACTGTTTATCTTACTTCTATCTATGATAAATCCGAAAAAAGTGCTATTACCGATAAGGAACTTAAACAGATATTTAAATTGTTACTGTAAAATAACCAACTCCTGTACCGGCGATCATGAGTTGGTTTAACCCCAACGATTTTGCCTGTCCGTACCGCTACGGACAGGGTTAAAACAATCAGTGTCTGTGAAGGAAAAAGAAAAAAAGAAAAAGTGTTAAAACGATTTATCATGAAACTACTCATTATTATTGAAAAAGGAGATGGGGTGCTGTGGGGCGCATTGAAAACAAGGGTGAATTTTTACCGGTTACTTCCGGCAAAAACACAAAAGAGATCATAAAAAACATGAGTGAGCTGATTGCCGGATACCAGCAGCATGAAGGCAGGAACGATGCCGTATGGAAAAAAGTTGATGTTAAAAAAGTGCAGTGGGAACTGCGCTACGATGTGCAGGCCTTTTTTATGGAACATGACTATCTGACCGCCAGCGCAATTGCAAAACGTGCAGGTATTAACACCGGTTTAATGCGGCAATACAGCAGTGGAATAAAGCACCCTTCTGCTTTACAGGCAAAAAAAATAGAATCAGCCATACACACCGTTGCTAAAGAATTAAAAGCAGTTTCACTGTGCGCCGCTTAAAAACGCAAGATATTTTTCAAGGTACTCCTTAGGTGGGGTGTGCCACTCAGCAGTTCTGCTTACGTTGGTACGTGCACAGTGATAGGCGAACTCATACAATATGTTCACGATTTTGGGATTGGGTACCAAAGCGCCATTTTCTCCTGTAATAAATGCGCCCCTGCTGCCGGTTTTAACCTCTTTTGCTATTTCAAGCATCGCATAATATACCGGCAAACGTGCCGATTTTATCCTTACCAGGTAGTCGGTATGCCTTTGCACTTTCTTTTCGGCCCTGTCAAATATCCGGTTGTATTCAGCAATTAAGTTTTCCGACAAAAAGCTTTCCTTTTCCTGTACCGGGGAGCCGAATATAGACATCTTCACGCCTTTACCGGATTGATTATTATCATGCAGCAGCTTTATGTATGCTTTTATGTCCGGAGCAGCGGGACCATAATACGCATCAATAAATTCATTTTTCTCTTTTTCGATATCAATATCGGGGTTCCACAACATTTTAGCGATCATATAGGCCCTTAAAGGCGCAAAATCGCCGCCCGACTGGATATTACCCTGTTCAAACAATGCAGATACATTATTGTCTCTGAGAAACTGAATGTTGGGCTGTAATATACGCAGGTTGGGAAACGGAGAAAAGAGGTGTGAAAAACGGATGACGTAATCCCATACCAGTATATTATCCGTAAGCTTTCCCCAGCCCGCCAGGTCTTCGCTGAAGGCTTTATCTCCAATGGTCATCGGATCGTTGCGGGAACTTTCAATACTGCACAGCATGATGTTTACATTCTTGCGGGGCACAATGCCTTTTGGCGGCACACGCGAATACTGGTAGGCCAGGGTTGAAATGATCTTATCGGGGAAACGTTCTGCCACCTTATTCACAAAAGCGATAATTGAACCTGAACCCAATGCAGGGTATTTTTCTCCGCCATGGGTAGAAAGTAGCTTTTCCTCCGGTGCAAAAGCGGCATATTGCTTGTCCAGCGCTGCACAGTTATCGCAACGACAATAATTTACGTTGTCGTTCTGACTAACCGACCAGTACAACGCTTCCGGCTTTTTGCTCATTGCCTTTTGCAGGTTTTCGCATACGATCTCCA
>NZ_DAOMOZ010000280.1:0-5443 GCF_035444585.1 Agriterribacter sp. | reverse complement strand
ATAACAAGAACCAAATCACAAGAAACAAATAAATTTCAAATCCGAAGCCTTAAGCGCTAAATCCGAAGGAATACAACAATAGACAAAAAACTAAAAATTTCCGGAAATCCTGAGATGCGGCCGGCACCCGGCGAAGGAGGGTCAGCACCGCATCTGAACGTAAAGCACCGAAAGAAAATAACAAGAACCAAATCACAAGAACCAAATAAATTTCAAATCCGAAGCCTTAAGCTCTAAATCCGAAGGAATACAACATAGACAAAAAACTAAAAATTTCCGGAAATCCGAAGATGCGGCCGGCACCCGGCGAAGGAGGGTCAGCACCGCATCTGAACGTAAAGCACCGAAAGAAAATAACAAGAACCAAATCACAAGAACCAAATAAATTTCAAATCCGAAGCCTTAAGCTCTAAATCCGAAGGAATACAACAATAGACAAAAAACTAAAAATTTCCGGAAATCCGGAGATGCGGTCGGTACCCGACGCAGGAGGGTCAGCACCGCATCTGAACGTAAAGCGCCGGAGAACAAATAATAAGAACCAAATCGCAAGAACCAAACCCATCCGCAGGGGCGGATAAAATACAAATTCGAAGCATAAAATCCTAAATTCGAAACAAAATCTCAATTTCAAATTTCAAATCTTAAATTTCAATTCAACTACAGCGACGCATTCTTTTCGTTCCAGAATTCGTCCTGGTAATCATCTTTTAAAGTTGCGGACGGCGAAGCATTTAACCGGGCGCCGATGCTTTCAAGCTGTGCGTCGCTCAAAACAGCTTCCAGATGCGGGAACAACTGCCTTTCCTCGTACCGCACATGCCTGTCTAACTGATCGGCCAGCTTTGCAAGCTCATCGGTAATATTTTGGGGGGGAAGAACAGCCAAAGCTTCAATAGCCTCTCTTATGGCAGCATGTTCTTCTATAGCTTTAAGCACCATTTCATCCTGCAGGGGAGCAAAAAGGATCTCTTCTTCTTCACGAAAATGCGGTTCTATATGATCGTTCCAGAAATACTGCGCATACTGTACGATGCGGTGGGGCGCAGTTCTTTTTTTTAACCCTTCCCGTATTTTCCAGCAAAACAATAAGCTAAAATGATGCTCACGGGAAAGCTTCATGATACTTTCACTCCGCCTGATCGGTATTGGCTTCATAACCATTATTTTACCAGTGTTTTTATAAATTCCTGCAGCACCAGTGCCTGGTTATGCTGCTCATCATGCGCAGCATAAAGCAGGGTTACTTTTTTATGATCCCTGATGATCTCCAGGAGCTGTTCCAGGGCGCCTGATCGCTTTAGTTCTGCAATATACTTCCTGGTAAATTCCGGCCATTTCCCGGGTTCGTGATTAAACCATTTGCGTAAAGCCGTTGAAGGCGCTACCTCCTTCAGCCATACATCTGCATGTGCGGCTTCTTTCTTAATACCCCTCGGCCAAATGCGGTCAACCAGTACCCGGAATCCATCGGTGGCTGCAAAAGGCTCATACACTCTTTTAATTTGTACAGACATATTTCATTGTATCTTTTTAAAATCTTTCGCCTGCACATACCCAAGCAGTTCAGCACCCAGGGAAAAAAGCAATGCTACCTTTATCACTTCGGCTGTTACATACAGCCAGTGCAATGATGAGGGTGCGCTGCTCCCTCCATTGATAATAGCATCAGCTCTTGCAGCAAGCAATGGCAGCAACCAGAAAGTCTGGGCAAGCAAAACCAGTATGATGAATCCCAACCAGATTTTGTTGCTGGTTCGTATTATGGTTTTGTCGAAAAAAAGGCAGGAAAGAACGATAGCAGCAAAAATCCATTCCACTTTATTTAAAGCGCTAAATACCAGCTTACCTATACCCAGTCCAACGGACAGGCTTACACCCGGCGCCCGGAATTTTAGCCAGGCCTCCATGAAGCTGATGGCAAAAACGAAACCCAGCCACAAAAAAACGCACATGATGGCTATATATGGTAATCGTTTCATAACAAATTTTTAAACCCTGTCTTTTTATAATGTTCAATTTTATATTCAAACATCTCGGCCATTTTTCCCGCCCTCCATTTTGCTTCCCCGGCCTTTTCACCGCTGAACAACTCATCTACAGTTTGTGTAAACAATTTCATCCATTCTCCAAAATGGGCATGTTCAACAGGTAATTTTGCATGTGGCGGAAAGGGACTGCCGAAATAGGTTTGCTCTCCTAATAAAATGGTTTGCCAGAAAGTATACATCTTTGCCAGGTGCTCGGGCCACCGGTCTTTTATGCGTTCATTGAACACAGGAGCCAGCAGATCGTTCTCTCTTACTTTTCCGTAAAACGTATCCACCAGCTTTTTAACATCCTCAAGCGTCAGTATATCCTTTATCTCACTCATGCTCATGTATCTGGTTTATTGTTTGATTATATTTATATAAGTAACAAGATAATACAGGGCCCAGCCACCAAAGCCAATGATCAATATCCATACCCAGGAAGGAATGCTTTGCGGTGTTTCACTTCCGGTGATCATAAAATTTTTCGAATCCCCCTTCCCGTAGGCATTGATCATTAATGGCAATACCCCGTCTACCACTGCGTTTTCTTTAATGCCTTCTACATCAATAGCCGGGCCGTTTCTCACTTCAAAGGGTATAATGCGCAAGCCTTCTTTGCCTGTAGGATCTTTGCTCACAATTTTAAGACTATGCCTGCCGTCTACCAGTTTACGGGTATCCAGCTCAAAATTTACCGGCGAAACCAGCCTGGCTATGGGTGCCGGCTCATCATCAAGAAAAATAAGTATGGTGCTTCTGTCTCCCATATAAAACCATTTAAGTTGTTGTTACTCTATGTCTAAAATGAATCTTTTGATATGCGTCTGCGACCGTTCTCCCGGGCGGATCAGCCATTTCACGGAAAAAAACAGGGTAACCACAACGATAACCACCGCCGACCATACAATTACATAGTCCCAATTGCTGCCCGGACCGGCGCCATGCGTAATACCGCGCAAAATTTCGGGCTGCTGTTTTTCGCAAACCGGACAGGCTAACACCGCAAGAGCCGGACAGAGGAAAAATATACACAGCAATATCTTCTTCATGTTGATCTTTTTTTAATTATAAATACACTTCATCTTTGTGCTTTATTACAGGTATAACGTACCGGTGCTGAAGTGTAGTGACTGGTGAATAGTGAAACTCACTTTTACCCTTCACCCCATCCGAACGCCCGCCTGACCAGATCCGGGCAGGGCATTCAGCCGGACAGGCATTGCCTTTCACCTCTATCCCCGTCCGACCGCAGTCATCCCCGCCTGAATGACTCAGTCGGGCAGGCGGGCGGGTTCTCACTTCTCACGGCAGTACATAACCCGGCTGACACTATTCCGCTTTTTGCTTAACTGCATCTACTATTTGCTGTACCTGCTCAGGCGTTACCTGCTTCGCGTTATTACCCCAGCTTGTTTTTTCATGATTCATAATAGCTGCTATCTCTTCTGCGCTCAGTTTATTATCGGTACCTACTGCAGGCATGGGCGGAAAGCCTTCCTGCGCTCTTCCGTTATACCCGTTCATGATAATGTTTACCATTATTTCAGGATCGTCGTCCAATACGATCTTACTGCCTTTCAAAGAAGGGAAAGCGCCTTTCAGCCCTTCGCCATTAGGCTGATGGCAGCTTTGACAATTTACGGCATATAAAGCTGCCCCATCCAACCCCTGCACTGTCCCGTCGGCTGCCACTGTTTTCTTTTCTGCTTTTTTATACAAAAATTCAGGTGCAGGCCTGCCGTCGGGTAATGGCGTTTGTTTCAGCGACTGAAGGTACGCTACCAATTGCAATGCCCGGGGGGTAGCAACTACCTTACCGGCTTTACCTTTTAAAAATTCGTCCGGAACACTTACCACCACATCGTCCTTTTCGGGTTCCGCTTTGATCGTGAACAACCAGGGATAAGCAGGCATGATGGATTCTTTAACCACGATCCTGGGATTGTACAAATGCACCAGGTTCCAGTCGAGGCTGGGCTGCCTGCTGCCAATATTGGTCAGGTCGGGCCCCGTACGCTCCGTACCCATCAAAGTGGCTGTATTACGCCAGATATCTGTACGGTGTATGCCTGCATAATCTGAAGCTATGCTTGGCCGCGACCCCCATATCTTATCCATGTCTACATTGCGCACCTGCTGTGTGTGACATGCCACACAACCGTTGGCAATAAAAATGGCTTTGCCTTTCACGGCATCATCGCTCAATGGTTCTGCATTGGGCAGCGGCGCATTGTTTCTTTGATTGTGCAGGGCAGGCAAAATAGCTACCAGTATGGTGAGTGCTGCAAACAACAAAAATGTAGCGCCAAATAATTTTTTATGGTTATCAAAGAATTCCATATCAATCATTCTATTGTTGATCAAATAGTGCTTTCGCTCTCCTGGCTCAGCTTTTTAAAGGCGGCTTCTTTTACATCAACTGTTCCGCCTTCCATGAGCATTTTATAAATATTATATGCAAAGAACAAATGAGATATCCACATCAGGCTTCCGCCAATGGCTCTCCACAGCCAGTAAGGCGCAGAAAAAATAACACTCTCCATAAAGGGCTTCCCGTCTATCCACATCAATCCCTTTAGGGTGCTGCCATACATAAGCGGAACAGTATAAAACAACAGTCCTATCAAAGCAAACCAGAAATGGGCGCCTACTGTTATCTGCGGCGCTTCCCTGCCTGTTAACCGGGGGATAACGGTATATACACCTGCCCACACAAAGAATGAGATGATGCCGTACATGGTAAGATGAGAATGCGCAACCGTAAAATCGGTAAAGTGCCACATGAGGTTCGTAGAGCGGAACGCCTCTGCAGTACCCTGCAGTGAACCGGTAAAATAAAAGATTATACCTACCAGAAAAAAGGGTAAAGTATAGCTGTCCGAAATTTTATGCCATGCTCCCTTAAAGGTCATTATAAAATTGGTACTGCCGGCAACCACCGGGATAACCATTCCCACGCTTCCCACAATGGCTACGGTTTGCAACCACCAGGGTATGGAGCTGAACACAAAATGATGCGTTCCGATAAGCGTATAAAAAAGTATCTGTGTCCAGTAGGCCAATATACCCAGGCTATATGAATAAATGGGCCTGTTCAACTGCTGGGGCAAATAGTAATAAACAAGTCCGAGTGTCATCATCATAAACCACATGCCCACGCCCTGGTGCATATAGTAGCCCTGGATAATGGTTTCACCCAATCCATCCTGCCACCAGGGTACATAGGCAACAATTGAAATAACCAACCCAAATATCAAAGCCGCTACAATGTACCAGTTTGAAATGTAAATTTCTTTTGTAGTGCGTTTGGCAATGGTTCGTAAAAAATTAATGAGCGTTAACACCAGGGCTATTCCAAACAGCAGCATCACCGGCCAAATGTATTCGCGGTATTCCCCGCCGCCATTATT
>NZ_DAOMOZ010000279.1:0-5457 GCF_035444585.1 Agriterribacter sp. | reverse complement strand
CAGGGTATTCCGTGAATTCAGGACCTGGAAATACTACAGGGGCGGAATGGCAGATGATATTTGGGTATACGATACCAAAACAGCGGCAACAGAAAATATAACCAACGATCCCGCCCAGGATATCTTTCCGATGTATCATAAAAACAGGATCTACTTTTTGAGCGACCGCGACCGCACCATGAACCTGTTTGAATATGACACGCAAACCAAGCAAACCAAAAAGATCACCAACTTCACCGGATACGACTGTAAGTTCCCTTCGCTTGGAAACGACGCGATCGCTTTTGAAAACGGCGGCTATATTTATCTCTATGACCTGAACAACGGCAAAACAGAAAAGCTGAATATTGCATTAGCGGAAGACTTTTCCTGGAGCCGCAGCAAACAGGTAGATGCTTCCAAATTCATGAACAGCTATAGCCTGTCGCCCGACGGTAAAAGAGCCGTATTCAGCGGCAGGGGCGATGTATTTACCGTACCGGAAAAAAATGGCGTTACCCGCAACCTTACCCACAGCAGCGGAGCGAACGACCGCAACGTTGACTGGAGCCCTGATGGCAAATGGATAAGCTTTATAAGCGATAAAACGGGAGAAGATGAACTGTACATCCAAAAACAGGACGGCACCGATAGCGCCCGCCGGTTGACCAAAGGTGGGGGCAGCTATAAATTTTACCCGGTCTGGAGTCCCGACAGCAAGCTGCTGTTGCTTGCCGACCGCAGCCAGGACCTGTATTATGTGGACATAACTACCGGCACCAAAACAATGATCACCCATTCAGACAACAGGGAGATAAGCGAGTATACCTGGGCGCCCGACAGCAAATGGATCGCTTATACCGAGCCGGGAAAAGCACGTCGCTTTGATGTGATCAGGCTGTATAACATCGAAAGCAAAAAGAACATTGCCGTTACCGATGACTGGTACAATAGCGGAAGACCTGCTTTCAGTCCCGATGGCAAACTGCTGTATTTTGTATCGGAACGTGATTTTAACCCGGTATACAGCAATACCGAATGGAACCATGCATATATAGACATGAGCAAACCTTATATGGTAAGGCTGTCGGCAGGAACCGCATCGCCTTTCAGGGTTGAAAACGATGAAGTAACCATAAAAGAAAACAACTCCAACACAGAAAAAACCGGTTCAAAAAAAGACAAGGATAAGGCTGCGAAAAAACCGGAAGCGCAAACCGATACGATCCCGGAAGTAAAAATAGACGAAGCGGGGTTAACAGACCGTATAGAAAGCCTGTCGGTAAAACCAGGCAATTATTACAACCTCACTGCCACCAATAAGGGCTTGTATTATGTTGCTGCATCTTTTCGCATGCCCGGATCATTGAGATTTTTTGATCTTGAGGATAAAAAGGAAACCGGGCTGGGTGATATCAACAACTATTCCATTAGCCAGGATCAGAAAAAAATCATTTTCAAAAAAGGAGATGATTATTTTATAGAAGATGTAAGCAGGATCAAGATCGAAGCAAAAAACAAGCTGGATCTGGCAGCATTGAAAATCAGCACCGATCTGCATGCAGAATGGAAACAGATATTTGATGAAAGCTGGCGGCAGATGCGGGATTACTTTTACGACCCCAATATGCATGGCCTGGACTGGAAAGCGATGCACGACAAGTATGCCGTGCTGCTTCCTTATGTGAATCACCGCAATGATCTTACCTATATCATTGGCGAAATGATCGGTGAGCTGAGCATCGGGCATGCTTATGTAAACAGCGGCGACAGGCCGGATGTGGAGCGCATAAAAATGGGGCTGCTCGGTGCAGCTTTCAGTCGCGATAAAAGCGGGTATTATGTCATAGATTCCATACTATCGGGTGAAAGCTGGGACAAAACCCTGGTATCGCCCCTGCGCCAGCCGGGCGTAAACGTACAGAAAGGTGATTACATTATTGCCATTAACGGAAAGGATGTGAGCAGGCTCGACAATATCTACCAGGCGCTTATCGGGAAAGCGAACCAAACGATCGAGATCCGGGTAAACAGCAAGCCTTCGGATACGGGTAGCCGTAAGGTATTTGTGAAACCTGTCGAAGATGAATCGAACCTGTATTACCATGAATGGGTACAGCAAAATATCGCCAAAGTAACCAAAGCTTCCGGCGGTAAAATAGGTTACCTGCATATACCGGATATGGGGCCGGAAGGGTTGAACCAGTTTGCCCGCTATTTTTACCCGCAGTTAGACAAGGAAGCGCTGATCATTGACGACCGCGGCAATGGCGGAGGCAATGTATCACCCATGATCATTGAACGGCTGCGGCGGGTACCGGGACTGGGCACCATGATGCGGAACAATAAAACAGCCGGCATAAAGCCGGATGCGCAGGTTGGCCCAAAAATTTGTTTGATCGACCAGTATTCGGCGTCCGATGGGGATCTGTTCCCTTACCAGTTCCGGTTTTATAAAATAGGACCACTGCTCGGTCAGCGTACATGGGGTGGCGTTGTAGGCATAAGAGGGTCGCTGCCTTTTATTGACGGCGCCGATATGCGCAAGCCCGAGTTCGCACACTTCGCGGCCGACGGCTCCAGGTTCATTATTGAGGGGGAAGGCGTTCATCCTGATATTGAGGTGGTCAATGACCCGCACCAGGAATGGCTTGGCAATGATGTGCAGCTTCAGCGGGCGATCGAAGAATTACAGCAAAAGCTGCAGGGGCCGGAGCCTAAAGGCGTGCCGCCGATACCGGCATTTCCCGATAAATCGGGGAAATAAGTGCAATCGAACAAATCAGGGGAATACAGGGGTTTGCTGTGTGCATGACAGGTAAAATTAAACCCGAAGCCATAAGCTCTAAATCCGAAGAATACAATAACAAACTAAAAAGCATAAACTTTAAAGATCCGGAGATGCGGTCGGCACGTGACGAAGGAGGGTCAGACCGCATCTGAACGCAAAGCACCAGGAGATAAATAACAAGAACCAAATCACAAGAACCAAACCTGTCCGCCGGGGCGGATAAAATTCAAATTACAAATTTCAAACAACCATAAATCATAAACCATAAACTATAAATAATATAATGCGTCAGGAGCTCTACTGACAATAGCATTATCTTCCGTACGCTAAATATTTAAAACTTAAAGCATCGGCTTTCAGGCCTTCACTATTCCCATTATCTGCAAATCTTATTTTTATCATCGCTGTCTTTCTCGGCGCTACTTTTCCATTGGAAAAATGGGTGTGGAAGACATAATAATGATTGCCCGCTTTGTCGCTTACAAGATCACCATGCCCCGATCCGTTCGATCCGGTAATGCTTTTACTGATGATGGGATTGCCGCTGTATTTTTTCCATGGGCCATAGGGGTTATCGGCAACCGCATATCCCACGGCATAATCCGGGTTACGGAAATCATTAGCGGAATAGAACATATAATAAACCTCGCCACGCCTGATAACGGTTGGTCCTTCGGTAACCGTCCATTTTACCTGCTGTGTATTTTCCCATGGCTGAGGGTCTTTTACGGCACTTATGCATTCCCGTAATGTACAGGGGATAATCCCTGACAGGTCACTTTTTAGCTCTGCCACAAATATCCGGTTGCCGTTTTGTAAACGCACATGGTACAGATAAAGCTTTCCATCGTCATCCTTAAACACAAAAGGATCAATTTGCTTAACGTTTGCATCTATCGCCTTCATCAGGGTTTGCCGAAAGGGGCCGGCAGGTTTATCGCTATGCGCTATTGCTATATGTTCGTTAGCCGTATAAGCCATATAATACCGGCCGTTATGCTGAAATACCTGCGGCGCCCAAAAACCCTTACTGCCAAATGACTCTCCCCTGCTCAATGCTCTTTTATCATCTTGTGTTTTTTCCCAGTGCTGCAAATCGCCTGAAACGGCTACATGAAAACCGGAGTCGGCATTAAAGCCATCCGTACCGTAGAGATAATATTTACCATCTTCATAAAAGATGGTTGGGTCGGCAAAGTATATTTGTTCTGTTGCGGGATGGATATCTTCTTTACCGGAATACAACAGCAATAGCAGTACATAATAAAAAACGGGATACATCAGCAATATGTTTTAATCATCGCCCGGAAGTGACATACTTTGCCTATGAGGCGAAGACGCCTCATAAAGCGAGGTCCGATCAATGATGAACAGAATAAATATCTTGCACAAACGCCGCCTGTATTAACTCTGCAATTCTATGGGATAGCAAACAGCGCTAATCAATGTTGAGCACTTGCAATATAGCCCAACCTATAGCCCACTGCTTGTCACCCTGACGAAGGAAGGGTCTGATCAATGATAAACAGAATAAAGACCTTGCACAAACGCTGCCTGTTGATTGTCTATTACAGCAGATCATTACGCTCTGCCATAAACATATATTACATCTTACCGGTCAGCTTTTTGATCAGGTCTGTTTCCGCTTTCCTGTAGGGCGTTCCATCCTTCCTGAATATATCATGGAACCATACTTTGGGTTCGCCTGTATATGCTTTTTTCCAACTGTCCCAGGGATAAATGGTCTGGCTTTTGCCATCTACCAATCCCCAGTTGTATGCGGCCACATTGTATTTTTTTGCAACAGGCAATGAGCCTTCAAAAGTGCTGTTGTTGCCACGGGCCATGTACTCCGTGCAAAGAATGGGCCGGCCATAGCGCTGCAGCTCTGCTATATTTTTTTCAAAGGAAGCAGCGTCGCTGTAATTGTGAAAAGAGATCACGTCAGACTCTTCCACCATCAGCGTTTCAATAGGCTTCAGCTTATCGGGAGCCGACCAGTCGCCTGCCCATAAGCCGGCCGTAAGCGGCTGCTGCGGATCAACGGAACGCGCCCATTCAAACGCCTGTTTCAATAAAACCAGTACAATATCCGCTTTGTTCGCCGGTTCCATTTTGCGGTAATATTCGTTGTTCATGTTCTCGGGCTCATTCCATACGTCCCAGCCCAGCACACGGTCGTCTGATGCAAATTTTCCTACCACTCCCTTAACATAAGCTTCCAGCCGCGGGTATTGCGTGCTGTCTAACAAAGCTTCCTTACCCGGGTTTTGCACCCAGCCCGAATTGTGAACACCGGGCTTGGGTTCCCGTTGTGTGCCCAGCTTAGGATAGGGATCCCAAACGGAATCAAACAATACAAAAAGCGGCTTAATATGATGCCCGGATGCGATCTGCAGGAACCGGTCCATACGTTGTAAAAAACCTTCAGCATCCTGCTGGTACAACAGGTCGTGCAGGTATACCCGTACCGTATTCATGCCCAGCGAGGCGGCCCAGCCCAACTCACGGTCAATAGTAGCCGTATCAAAGGTAGCTGCCTGCCACATTTCCAACTGGTTGATGGCAGTGCTGGGAATAAAATCACAACCTACCAGCCATCCCTGTTTGGCATACCAGTCATTGGACTGCTCCTTTGTCCAGATGTCTCTTCCCGTTTCGGCTACTACTGCTTCAGTGTCTGCTTT
>NZ_DAOMOZ010000278.1:0-5474 GCF_035444585.1 Agriterribacter sp. | reverse complement strand
GGAAACCGTTATTGACATCATGCTCAACGGCGGCGCGGGAGCCGTATTTCATGGTATGGGCGAGGAAGATGTGCAGCGCATCATGCAGTATCCTTTCGGCATGTTCGCCAGCGATGCTTCCATCCGCATCCGTGGAGAAGGCATGCCGCATCCCCGGGGTTACGGGACCAACGCAAGGGTACTGGCGAAATATGTACGGGAAGAAAAAATCATTTCATTAGAGGAAGCCATACGCCGGATGACTTCATTGCCCGCTCAAAAATTTCAACTGCAGGGCCGGGGACTTATTAAAGAAGGCATGTTTGCCGATGTGGTTATTTTTGATGAACATGCGGTGCAGGATATGGCCACCTTTGAAAAGCCGCATGCTTATTCCAAAGGATTTAAGTATGTAATTGTAAATGGAATGATAACCGTTGACCAGGAAAAACACACGGGCATAAGGAACGGGGAAGCATTGTATGGGCCGGGGAAGAAATAGGATTTTGTGTTAACGTATATGATTTCCCGTTGCATAAACAAAGACGCCATTTGCACAGCAGATGAAGTGATTGCGACGCAACGAAGCTGATATAAAAATATATAGCCGGTATCTGCATAAACCGTTTTAAAGCAATCCCTGATCTCTATAAAAATCAATATGAAAAAAATCATTTACGGACCACTCCTGGCAACCATTTTCCTGTGCAATGCCTGCACTGTTCAAAAGAATGCAAGCAACGCGGCAAAAGAGGAATGGATCCCGTTGTTCAATGGCAGAGACATCAATGACTGGATCGTAAAGATCCATCACCATGAAACGGGCGATAATTACGGCAATACGTTTCGTGTGGAAGACGGGTTGATCAAAGTACGCTACGACCGGTACGACAGCTTCAATAACCGCTACGGTCATTTGTATTTCAAGCAGCCTTTCTCGTATTATCACCTGGTAGTGGAATACCGGTTTACGGGTATCTGGCGTAAAGATGCTCCGGAATACACTTTAAAGAACAGCGGCGTAATGCTTCACTCACAGGATCCGCGAACCATGCCGCGTGAGCAGGACTGGCCCATATCGGTTGAAATGCAGTTCCTGGCCGGGCTTGGCGACGGCAAGCCGCGTCCTACGGGTAATATGTGCTCGCCGGGAACGGATGTGGTATACAACGGCAAAACAGACCCGAGGCATTGCATCAATTCTTCATCACAAACCTATGAAGGGGAACAATGGGTGAGGGCTGAAGCGATTGTGCTGGGCGATTCTATGATCACGCATATTATAAACGGCGATACGGTACTACAATATTTCAAACCGCAAATTGGCGGTGGTGTGGCCAACAATTATGACCCAAAAATTAAAATAGACGGGAAATTATTGTCTTCGGGGTTTATAGCGCTGCAAAGCGAAGGGCAGGAAATTGATTTCCGTAAAGTGGAGCTGCTGAACCTGGAAGGTTGCATGGATCCTAAATCAAAGCATTATAAAAGCTATTTTGTTAAGGATGATCAGTCTGCGTGCGAATGAAAGTTTATAGTGGGGGTGTTGCAGGTTGCAGGTTACAGGTTAGAAGGTTCAGGGGCTCACATCTCACTTCTCCCGTTTCACGATCAATTCCAGTATTCGTTTCAGCACATTCACCATTCACAACTCACCATTCCCCTACCTGAACCTGATCATCGAAGTCAAAGGATAGCGCAAATTGCGGTAGCCCATCATATCGGCTTTTATATTGCCCACTACAATAGGGCTTTCAATACGCAGGGGAAGGTGGTTGGCATCATCGCTTACCCACACCGTCATTTTTTCACCGCCTTCAAATACAGTTCCCTTGATCAGAAAAGGCTTGAACTTGATGGCCCTGAATTTTCCGTAACGGGTTTTGATGGTTTCCTTTCCGATGTAGCGGATATAAATATCATGCATTTCATCATCAAGAAACACGCTCAGGTTGATCTTATCGTTTGGCTTGTATTTTGAAAAGTCAATGTTGCGGGCATAATATACTGCACTTATGATATCCTGTACACAATCCGGCGTTTTAAAAACGCCTCTTGTGGTAACCACGCTTTTTGCTTCGTGGTTGAAGATGGCATTTTCATATTTTTTATAATTTCCTTCGTGTACGTTCCGTATAAAACGGTAAGGCTTGAGCGTTGCAGTATCCATATAGGTTTCATACCGGTCGCGCACTTTAAATATCCAGTCATAAGAAGAATTGGACCTTCCCTCGCCTACCGCATGGTACACCGGCTTGCCATTATAGTTTTCCAGTTGCGTGTGAAAAGTTGCCGTGCCTGCATCAACATACAGGCCCACCACATTGTAAAATACCTTAAGGGTTATGCTTTCGCCGGAAGAAAAACTCGTATTCCTGATCCCGCAAAAATCACTATCAGCGCTAAGCTGCACGCTGATCAATACCAGTAAAAGGGTACTAATGATTTTTCGCCTCATTGCTCAATTTTAAATATTTTATGTTTTATGGCAAGCAAACCACCTGCCAAAGCCGGTAATACAAGGTTGACAAACCAGATGCCGGCAGACGCTGCATAGATGCCCACTGTATTTGCGCTGAAAGTTTGAAAGAGCAAAATGCCTGCTTTACCTCTTACCCCCAGTTCAAGCAAAGCCACCGTAGGAACAAATGCTAATATAAGATATAATACACTTATTAACCAGAACGCGTTCCACCATCCAGCATGCACATGCATCACGTCCAGCAGCAATATGTACTGGAAAAGGAATACAAGATAACGCAATGCCGACAGCGACAACACTCTTAACAAAATTGTAACACTCACTGTACGCAAAATCATAAAATGCCGGAACCATTTTGCGGGCAGTTTTATTTTCCGGGCAGTACTCACTATCCAGCCTAACCGAAAATACAGGCAGGTGCAAAGCAGGGTCATTGCACATATGCCCGCCTGCGCTAATCCGTACCAGCCGGTAACACTCTGCTCAATGAAAAGAAGTCCCAGGCTGCCGAAAAATAAAGTAACGAGCAGCTGGCTGAAGCTGCAAACAACGGCAAGGGATACCGAGCGCATGCGCTTTCCCTCGCTTACGTATAATGCCCGCCCGCTGTACTCGCCTATGCGGTTGGGCGTATTAACGCCAATAGCCAGTCCGCCCAGCACAGCTCTTAAAGCCTGCTTAAGCGAAACCGCTTCCAGGGAATGCAAAAGCAGCTTCCATTTGCCAGCCTCAATGAGCCAGTTAAGGAACATAAGCCCAACAGCCAGCCAGCATTTCCAGGCCTGAGGACCATATATGGCCTCTTTGATGTGCTGCAAAGACCGGTGAAGATCGGGCTGCTGCAGCAATTGCCGGTATATGCTGTAGCTGAGTATTACAAACAACGCGGGGCCAATTACCCGGTTGAGGAATATTTTGATACTTTTGTTTTGTACGATCATTTTTTAAAGCAGTTCATTTTGCAAAACAGCCAGATCATTTTAGGCGTTGACCCCGGTACCCTTGCAATGGGGTACGGGGTTATTGCTGTAAACGGCAGGGACATAGAATTATTGGAGATGGATGCCATAAAACTGTCGGCAAAAAAGGATCATTACGAAAGATTGCACATTATACAACAAAGAATAATAACGATCATCAGCACTTTTCATCCCCATCACTTTGCCATTGAAGCTCCCTTTTTCGGTAAAAATGTACAAAGCATGCTCAAGCTGGGACGGGCACAGGGCGTTGCTATTGCCGTTGCGATGCAGGCGGGCATACCCGTAACAGAATACTCCCCCAGGAAGATAAAACAGTCCATTACCGGAAATGGCAATGCCGATAAAGAGCAGGTATGGAAAATGCTGCAGCGGATCGCCAACCTGCCGCCCGCTTCACCCGCTTTTGATGCTTCGGATGCGGTGGCAGTAGCAGTTTGTCACCAGTTTCAAATGACCTCGCCAATGCAGGATAAGCAATCCAAAGCAGAACGGAAAACAAAAAGCAGCTGGGAAAATTTTATAGCCAATAACCCGGGGCGGGTAAGATAGCGGATGTTGAAAGGGTGTTGTTCAAAAAAGGCGGTAATAGCAGCTTGCATCCCGGTTAAATGGGGTACGACTTCTAACAACAATGCCGTCCCTTCGGATTTCAAGCTTCTTCCTTCGAATTTAATATTTACATCTGCCGGGCAACAGGTTTTATTTGTCTTGTGATCCGCCAGGCGCACGGGTTTGGTTCCTGTGATTTGGTTCTTGTCATTTGGTTCTTATTATCTGGTTCTTATTGTTTGGTTCCTGTTGCCTCATTCCGCAGCAAAGCAAACCGGCTCATGCCTTACCGGGAAGTTGCAGGAGCTGGCGATAAAACATTTTTTATGCGCTTCCGTATGCAACGCATTCGCTTTTTGGATAACATGTTCATCTCCCTTCACCCACACCCTGGGATGCAGCACTACTGATGTGAACCGGCCGCCGCCGTCTGCATCCTCCTGCATAAAACCGGCCGCTGCATCTTCATAAGCGGTTACTACAATGCCCTGTGCAGCGCAGATGTGCAAAAACCAAAGCATATGGCAGGAAGACAGGGATGCCACCAGTAATTCTTCGGGGTTATACCTGGAACTGTCGCCGCGGAAATGAGGGTCGGACGAGCCGGGTATAACAGGCTTGTTCTCCGCGGAAAGCGTATGGCTGCGTTCATACGAACTGTATGCACGGGTGCCTTCGCCTGTGTTGCCTGTCCACACCAGTTGGGTATGGTATTGATGGGTTTTTGACATATAGAATTTTAGAATTGTTGTAGAAGTACTAAATATAAAATGTATCCCGTGCTAAAGTTAACAGGTAATTGATTGTTCATTTCAAAATGAGACTATTCTCTTTCTTTCTTTTTTGCTTGCCCCTAAAAATAAAACCCGGTAAACGAAGGCGCTTACCGGGTTAAATATTGAAGGGTATACCAGAATTAAATTTCAACAGCGCCTTCCACCAGCACAGCTACTTTATTGTTGAGCACTTCGGCAAACCCGCCATTGATAGTGTACAGGATGGCTGTACCTGTTTTATCTTTCAACACTTTTAGTTTACCACTTCCCAAAGCGCTTACCAAAGGAGCGTGTTTATCCAAAATTTCAAACGACCCGGTAATGCCGGGCAATTGCACCCCGTACACTGCTCCGCTGAACAATTTGCGCTCGGGGGTTAATATTTCTAATTCCATTGAATAGTATTTTGATATTATCCTTTAGCGGCGGCTATCAGTTTCTTACCCTTTTCTACCGCATCTTCTATGGTGCCTACCAGGTTAAACGCTGCTTCGGGGTATTCATCCACTTCGCCGTCCATGATCATGTTAAAGCCGCGGATGGTATCTTCAATGCTCACAAATACGCCCTTTAAGCCCGTAAACTGCTCTGCCACATGGAAGGGCTGCGACAGGAAACGCTGTACCTTACGTGCACGGAATACCGTCATCTTATCTTCCTCGCTCAGCTCATCCATACCCAGGATATTAATGATATCCTGCAATT
>NZ_DAOMOZ010000277.1:0-5519 GCF_035444585.1 Agriterribacter sp. | reverse complement strand
AAGGCTGGATGGTAGTGGAAGCCGAGCAGGATCCGGCCAAAGCTAACCCGTTAGAATATGCGCTGATAGCAAGACAGTATATAAGAAAAGTAACCGGATTGTAAAACCTCTCTCATTACAACCATTTAGCTATGCATGGCGTCTTCGCCACATATTTATATTGTCACCTCCGGGCGATAGGTTAAAATTGTATTACCGGGACAGAGTCCCGGAAGAACATAACAAATACGAAGTTGGAAACTTCGTACAGCTTTGGTAACCCATAAAGTCCGGCTCCAACAATTTATCAGGTGCTAATAGTTTTTTCCACTATAACTGTTCCGTGGGACTCAGTAGTCTCATGGGACATACAATGCTATGAGTCACCTGTGTTCCCGATTCATCCGGTATAAGCAGCTATTGCTTATTTTGGGTTTCGTCGGGGTCTCGCATACGCTCAATAGCAAGATTTCTCCCAACCGGGTAAACCCTCCGAAAAAAATAAATTACAAACAATAAAGCTTGCTATCTTTAAGCTATTGCATTATTACTTCTAATACTTGTTATATGAGCCAGCACAACTTTAACCGCCGCCAGTTTATCCGCGGTACATCCGCTGCCCTTGCCCTTGCTTCTCTTCAGGCCAATGGTATGGATTTTTTAGTGTCCCCTCCGGCGAAACCGCGGCGGGTAGCCCTCATCGGTACGGGGTGGTATGGCAAGAGCGACCTGTTCCGGCTGATACAGGTTGCGCCGGTTGAAGTGGTAGGATTGTGCGATCCGGATAAACATCAATTGGAGAAAGCGGCGGAAATGGTGGGTCAGCGACAGTCCAATAAAAAAAGACCGCCTACGTATGGCGATTACCGTAAGCTGCTGGCAGAGCAAAAACCTGAGATCGTACTGATCGGATCACCTGATCACTGGCATGCACTGCAGGCCATTGAGGCTATACAATCCGGTGCCCACGTGTATGTACAAAAGCCCATAAGTGTAGACGTTATGGAAGGCGAGGCTATGGTAGCCGCTGCACGCAAACACAACCGGGTTGTGCAGGTAGGCACCCAGCGCAAAAGCACACCGCATTTGATTGAGGCAAAGAAAAATATCATGGATGCCGGACTGCTGGGAAAAATAGCGCATGTAGAAATGTGCTGCTATTATCACATGCGCAATAACGGCAACCCACCCGTGCAGCCTGTGCCTGACTTTTTGGATTACGAAATGTGGACCGGCCCCGCTCCTATGCGACCATATGATGGATTACCCCATGTACGCTGGTGGCGCACTTTCATGGAATACGGTAACGGCATCATGGGCGATATGTGTATTCACATGTTCGACACCGTTAGGTGGATGATGAAATTAGGCTGGCCAAACCGTATCAGTTCTACAGGTGGCATATATATTGACAAAACCGGCAAAAGCAATATAGCAGATACGCAATCAGCCATTTTCGAATATCCTGAGCTTAACTGCGTGTGGCAGCACCGGAGCTGGGGAACGCCTGCCGACCCGGAGTATCCCTGGTCGTTTAAGCTGTACGGCGAAAAAGGAACACTGTGCGCCAGCACCATGCAATATGATTTTATACCACAGGGCAAGGGTGAAAAAATCCATAAGGATGTAGTATACGAAAAGGAAAAGTATCCCGAAGACCTTACAGAACCTGATATTGAACTGAATGCAGCGCCGGCTACACGATTGCACATGCTGGATTTTCTGAAAGCCATTGACAACAAAACCAGGCCTGTAGCCGACATTGAAGAAGGACATATCTCTACCGCAAGCTGCATTATCGCCAATCTTTCCATGAAGCTGGGCCGGCCGTTGGTTTACGACCCTGTAAAAAAGCTGATCGTTGGAGATGCAGAGGCTACAAAGCTGCTGCAAAGGCCATACCGCAAGCCGTGGGTACATCCCTCTGCCGCAAAAGTATAGCTGCAGCACAAAAATTATTGTCTTTACTCATTTTAAAAAATCAGCGTCTACGCTCAAAAGCCATGTCAACCTTTTCCTTTTTCGTGATATGATAAACCGTCTCGTCTTCTTCATAGGAAGAATCACATACTGAAGTAGTGGTTATTAATAATGAATTGTCAAACCGTTTTATATGACCACCCTGAGGTAAATTCATTGATGTTGTTTCATAGCCGTTAACATCAGGCAATTGCATGATGATCCCGTTGGGGAAGTAAACAGAATCTTCGCCTATACGCTGAAATATTTTCTGACACTGGTAGGCAGAATCCATATAACTGGTGAAAGATGTTTCTACGCTGTCTTCCTCATCGTCATCTCCCACATAAAATGAAAAATAAGCGGTTGTTATTACATCAAACCTGAGATCAGCGCCTTTTATACTGCCTTCTGTTATCGTTACATTCCCGTTGTTGTTGTAGGTAATATAATCGGCTGTTAATCTGTTTTTATATACAATGCTGTCAACATTATATGTTGTAATGGTTTCGGTTGAAACGGTGTTGGACATAAATATCCATTCACCGGTTATTTCGCGGTCGGGCTGAAAAGGATGGTCAATTTCCTTATTGCAGGAAAATAAAAGAAGCATGAACAGGAATGCATTACTTTTTAAAATGCAGCGTAAACCAAATCGCATATGAACGCAGTTTGTGATTCAATGTAAAAGCAATTATAGAGGATGGTTCCTGTTTGTGTGCCAAACCAGTATTCAAAAACTAAGCCAAAGCGGCTTTAAGCAATAGTGTGTATTATATATTAGTGTCAAAGCATATGCATTACCGCATTAAAATGATCCGGTTCGTTTACACTAACCGGTCGGGATCAACCTGCTTGCCGATAACGAAAGATAAGCTTCACATCATATACTTTCGCCAACTGCTGTATGCATTATAAGTATAAATACTTATGCAAGCGGGTAAAAAATCAATCCGCTTTCTTCTGTTGTTAAATATACGGATCTTTTAAAGAAAAGGTTTGGCAAATCATTAAAGTTATCTGTATAACCAATGCAATTTATTTTTTTTCATACAGCAGGAAATGCTGTATGGGCATGAAATCGCCTTTATAGTATAAGCTGAAACCATTAGCCGATAATTCTTTATTGAGCTGTGCAATAGTGGTTTTATGCAAAGGCTTAATGCGTACGGCAGGATCTTCACCGCGATATTCGATAAGTAAAAGCCTACCGTCTTTTTTTAATGCCTTTTTTATGGATTGCAGCATTTCATGCGGGTACTCCAGTTCGTGATATACATCTACCATAACGATAAGATCTGCCGAACGATCAGGCAGGTTAGGCGACATAGGACTTCCTTTTATTATTTCTACATTACGGTTACGCAAGACCGCCTTCCGCTCCTTAAGCGCTGCGATCATTTCGTCCTGAATCTCTACGGCATATACTTTGCCTTCCGGCACTTTTTCACTCAACTTAAAACTATAATATCCTGTGCCTGCGCCTATATCGGCAACTACTGCTGAAGGAGATAAATTCATTTTTGCAATAGCGAGTGCCGTATTTTCTTCCTGAGGGCGGCTTTCTCTGTCCAGCCATGCCGATCCTGCAGGGCCCATAACATGAGCTATCTCCCTGCCGAAGTAATATTTCCCTGTTCCGCCTGCAGAGGTATCACCGGAACTGTAAATACTATCCTTTGCCGGTTTTAATGCTGCCTGTTTCTGCTGCGACCTGCAACCTGTTGTAAAAAACAAACTGAAAACAGTTGATAACAACCATATTAATTTCATACACTGCAATTAGGGATAAAGTTCCGTATTGTAAATGAAATCAAAATATATTTTTGCAGTAATATATAGCTGACCTGAAAAGATAAAAAATGGCTAATTTTCAGTCTGGTCGTCTTTTATGATATTGATGAGAAAATAATGCACAAATGCGAAATTGCACATGAGCCATACATCACCACCTATAAGAACGGTTAATGTTACCCGTTATGTTACCCCTTTGCGGGAAGGAGGCTCCTTACCCGCCATTGCCGAAGCGGATGACGGCTTTTTATATGTGCTGAAGTTCCGTGGGGCAGGACAGGGCATTAAGGCGCTTATAGCCGAGCTGTTGGGCGGCGAAATCGCCCGTGCATTGGGATTGAAAGTTCCTGAAATTGTTTTTGCAAATGTTGATGAAGCTTTTGGCCGCACAGAACCCGACGAAGAGATACAGGACCTGCTGAAATTCAGCGAAGGACTTAACCTTGCCCTTCATTATCTTTCGGGAGCCATCGCGTTTGATCCGGCTGTTGCAAAAATTGATGCAACGCTTGCTTCCCGGATCGTTTGGTTAGACAGCCTCATAACAAATGTAGACCGCAGTTCCCGCAATACCAATATGCTGATGTGGTATAGGGAACTATGGCTTATTGACCACGGTGCCGCCCTTTATTTCCATCATTCATGGAACGATTGGGAGGAACAGGCAACCCGGCCGTTTATACAAGTTAAAGATCATGTATTACTGCCGTGGGCAAGTGAACTCGAAGCTGTAAATGAAACATTCCGCTCCATGCTGCCCCCCCACAGGATCCGCTCTATTGTTGAGCTCATCCCCGATGAATGGCTTACAACTGCATCGCCACCCGGATCTGCAGCCGGAAAGAAACAGGTATATACTCAATTTTTAACAACCCGGGTTCATCATTCAGAAATTTTTGTAAAAGAAGCGCAGCATGCAAGACTATCACTTATTTGAGTACGCCGTTATTCGCATTGTGCCCAGGGTGGAACGTGAAGAGTTCATGAATGTTGGTGTTATCCTGTACGCTTCCAAACAAAAATTTTTACAAAGCATGTTCCATTTGAACGAAGAGCGCCTGCGTGCCTTCTCCGCACAAACAGATATAGAAGAGGTAAAAGCGCATCTCCGCTCTTTTGAAAGGATTTGCATGGGCGCTGCCGATGGCGGTCCTATTGCCAGGCTGGATACGGCTTCCCGCTTTCGCTGGCTAACGGCAATAAGAAGCACTGTTATACAAAGCTCTAAAGTTCATCCCGGCTTCTGTTCTGATCCCAAAGAAGCGTTGGAAAAACTATTCAATCAATTGGTGTTGTAACATATGTCTCATACTGTGCTATCAGCGTTCAGCTTTCAGCGGGTAATACCAGGAACACCACCAATACTCCTTTTTTGCTCATGGCTGAAAGCCGTTTTCGGATTTCGGATCTAAGATTTAAGATTTGATACTTCCCTGGTTCTTGCTTTTTGTGATTTGGTTCTTCCCTTCGGATTTAGCGCTTAAGGCTTCGGATTTGAAATTTATTTGGTTCTTGTGATTTGGTTCTTATTATTTGTTCCCCGGTGCTTTGCGTTCAGATGCGGTGCTGACCCTCCTTCGTCGGGTGCCGACCGCATCTCCGGATTTTTTAAATTTATGGTTTTTAGTTTATCGTTGTATTTTTCGGATTTCGAGCTTCTCTCTTCGGATTTGAGCTTTGTTTGGTTCTTGTTTTTTGTGATTTGGTTCTTCCCCTCGGATTTAGCGCTTATGGCTTCGGATTTGAAATTTATTTGGTTCTTGTGATTTGGTTCTTATTATTTGTTC
>NZ_DAOMOZ010000276.1:0-5557 GCF_035444585.1 Agriterribacter sp. | reverse complement strand
TTTCCTCAAAGCCATTAAATCTAAGATTGGGGATATGCTTTGTAGAATTTGGAACCTTAAAACACTTAAGTACCTAATTTCCTAAATGCGTCTAATTTGTTCAGCGTAATCATTAATTCATTCTAAAAACGAAAAATTATGACTGAACAAAAAACAATTGCAGCAATCATCTCAGCCTGGAAAGCCGACAAAAGGCAGTATGTAAAAAAATCAACTTTTTCAGCCTATATGCTTTTGATTGAAAATCACCTTTTGCCTGTATTCGGTAGCAAATACAATGTGGAAGAACCGGAACTCCAAGGTTTCGTCTTCCAAAAGCTAAAAGAAGGGCTTAGCCAGAAATCTGTAAAAGACATTTTAATTGTCCTGAAAATGGTGCTGAAGTTTGGCGCAAAAAACAAATGGATAGAGTATCAGCCACTGGATATAAAATTTCCCACGCATCAGCAAAAGCAAACTATTGAAGTGTTAAGCCGTGCCCACCAAAAGAAGCTGATGAACTATGTGCAGGAGCATTTCACCTTTCGCAACCTGGGTATTTATATTTGCCTCAGTGCAGGTATGCGGATAGGTGAAATATGCGCCCTTACCTGGGAAGATATTGATATTGAAAACGGCATTATCCATATCCGCCGCACCATACAACGTATTTATATGATAGATGCAGGTGTCAGAAAAACAGAATTGATACTGGATACTCCCAAAACAAAAAACTCTACCCGGGAGATCCCTATCAGTCGGAACTTATTAAAAATGCTGAAACCCATCAAAAAAATAATGAACCCTAATTTTTTTGTATTGACAAACGATGCCAAACCCACCGAACCGAGGACATACAGGAGCTATTACAAAAAGTTTATGCAGGCATTGGATATGCCTCAGCTAAAGTTTCATGGCTTGCGTCATTCCTTTGCCACAAGGTGTATAGAAAGTAAATGTGATTATAAAACGGTGAGCGTTATCCTCGGGCATTCCAATGTCAGCACCACCCTGAATTTGTATGTACATCCTAATTTAGAGCAAAAGAAAAAATGTATAGAGCAGATGTTTAAGGCGTTGAAATAGTTGGATTAAATATTTTTGAAACGAGCAAGCCTCCATTGTGTTTGAATAGAGGCTTGTTCGTTTTGCATTAACCAAGCCATACACCCGGCCAATCTTTTCGATGATGCAAAAAATTTTATTTGCTGTCTGTTCCTATTAACAAGCTAAATAATTTAGGGCATTCGTGTTAATAGATGGTGTTCAACTGGCGCAACTGATGATTGACTATAACCTTGGCGTATCCGTGCAAAAGACGTACGAAATTAAACGGCTGGATAATGATTATTTTGAGGAGGTGTGAGTTTTGACAGGATGGCTCGTATCGCGATGCTCTTTGTTGCCATGAAAATATGCAGATGAAGTGATTGCGACGCAAGGGACGATGCCATGAAAAACAAAAGCTGGTATCTGCAAATAATTAATTTCAAAGGAACTCGATTCCGGTATATTAATCACCAACCGCTTAATGAAAGAGTATGCAGGTAAAGGAAAGGCAGTATTTATAGAAAACGGCACTTTTAAAACGATCATCGCAGATACTTCCATTTATAGCCGGCAGAAGTTTCTTGCTTTCCTCTCAGGGCACCAATAATGCTTGTGCTATGTACGCCAACTGCAAAGGCAGCCTCTTTTATACCGGCAAACTTTCGCAAAGGCTTACCTTCCATGGAATATTGCATAACCGGGCGTTGCCTTTTTTTGGCACTCAGCGCCTGGCCATATTCATAACCCGACAAATCAATACGCAACGGGCCGTATCCTTTCTTCCAGAAGAATCCCCCGGCACTGCTGCGAATTTTCTTTATGACCAGCGAAATTTGAGCATTATTTATACCAGTTGCTTTTGCCGCATCATTGATCGTTGGAAAAACCGCAAGTCGTTTGCCCTTCATGTTGTATTGCGAAACTTTCTTTCCAAAAACCTCCTTGTTTCGCCTTTTACGCTGAGCTATCTTTTCCAACATGGGTGTCAGATCAATTTTACGGGCTTTTCCATGTCGCCAGATAAAACCGCCTGCTGAATGCTCGATACCCCTGGCTCTGTTACTGATATGGCTGTGGCTGATCCCCGTTGCCCGGGCGGCGATTGCAATGCTCGGGAACGTTTTAATCTTCTTCCCGTTCAAATCATATTGGGTTACGGGTTTGCTGTTCGTTAATCTTGAATTTTCTATGGCTTTATGCCTTGCTTTTTCATCTACAACCAGTGGTTTCCTCCTGTTTAATTCAGATATTCTTTTTTGCTTTTGTGATATAGACGCTTCAGTTAAATTGGATGGTTTTATGTTCAACCCGTTGTGGTCTTTGGTTAGGATCACTATCGTCTTATCATTCAAATCAATAGGTTTTATGAAGCAAAATACAAAAAAACGAAAAGCTGCAAAGGGCATTCCACCGGGCGTCTCGCTTGTACTGTTTATACCGGCAAGATTTCCAACACTCTACTATCATATAAGCAGCGGGGAAGAATAAAACAAGAGCAGATACTGAACTTAATTACTAACCGCTAAGCAGCGTTAATGAGCTTCTACACAAATCCAAACAACTTTGCAGACCCGACAGTACTACCGGATTTCTTTATAATACCAGCTCATAAGGTCGCAACCTTGTCAGAAGATTATAACGGACAACGTAGGCCTTTAAAAGGAAAAATTGTTGATTATCAGGACAAATAAGAGCCGGTGAAAGCATGAAGAAGCTGCAATTCAAAAATATTTCATAATAATTCCTACAAAATCTTCACATTTTGTGAACTTTTTCTATATTTACATCATGATATGAAAGTTCATTTGATAAAAGAAAAAACAATCAGGGATTATATAGTTGGGAATAGGGGTAGTAAAGCATCGTTTCAAGAATGGCTTTCAAAAGTAAAATTAGCAGATTGGACTACTACTGAAGATATAGTTCAAACTTTCCCTTCTGCTGACTTTTTAGGAAATAGTTCTTTCAGAACGATTTTTGATATAGCAGGGAATAAGTACAGGATGATCTGTAAATATTCTTTTGGCAGCACAAGTATGAGGTTGTATGTATGCTGGATAGGGACTCATGCTGAATATGACAAAATTTGCAAACAGAACAAACAATATACAGTCTTTGACTATTAAAATATAGGTTATGGAAACATTGAAATATAAAGTGATAAAATCTGAAAAGCAGTACAACGAATATTGCCAGACACTTCACGATTTGGATTTTGCTACAAAAAGGAAAACCAAAGCAATAGAAGATGAAATAGAATTACTCACTTTTTTGGTTGAAAAATACGATGAAGAACACAGCAATTTTGAAACCCTTGAACCTATTCCTTTACTGAAGTCTTTGATGAAAGACCATAAAATAAAAGCTGTTGATTTGGCAAATCTTTTGAATGTAAGTGAAGGCTTGGTTTCTGACATGCTTAACTACAAGAAGGGTTTATCTAAAGGCACCATCCGCATTCTTTCTGAAAGGTTTAAGTTAAACCAGGAGGCTTTTAACAGGCCCTATGAATTGCATGTGCCTGTAAGCTCCAAATTCAAAGACGCAAAAATGATGAATACAAGGAAGAAACCGGCAATAGCTTAACACATTCACTTCCTGAATTTTCTTTTCCTGATAATATAATCAGTAGCTTCCTTTTCTAATTAGCATGTGTACTGATTTTTAATTCAATTAGCCATCTATCTAATTCATTCCTTTTGAAATAGCTTTTTGCGCTGGTAAGAATAAACAATACAGATCGCTATAATCACCGGGCATACATCCAGACCAACCTTATTGAAGCGTATGAATTATTGATGGATTTCGTGAGCCGTCATCTGCCGGATAAGTTTTACCTAAAGGGTGATCAGCGTATAAGCCTCCGTACCACCATATTCCGGGAAATTGCCGCGAATCTTATCATTCACCGGGAATACACCAATGCGGCGCCGGCTACTTTTATTATTTATGCAGACCGGGTGGAGACAGAGAATGCCAATAACCCTCATGGTGAAGGGCCGATTGATCCTACCAATTTTGTTCCTTTCCCTAAAAATCCGCTGATCGCAAAATTCTTTATCCAGTTGGGGCGGGTGGAAGAGCTGGGCTCCGGTATATTAACCACTACCCGCTTAATGAAAGAATATGTGGGTAAAGGTAAGGCCTTCTTTATAGAAGGAGCGACCTTTAAAACCATTGTTTCCTTACCCGATGGGAAAGCCGTGGTGATAAATGATACAGTAAATGATACAGTAAAGCAAAGGATGAAGAGAGTTATACAGGAATTGATTAAGCAGCCCGGTCTCAAATCGAAAGACCTGGCGAAACTGGCAGGGGTATCAGAGGTTTCGATACGCAGAGATATGCAAAAACTTATGCAACTGGTAGAATTCAGGGGCGCTCCTAAAACAGGAGGATATTTTCTAACCGATCATATGCTGTTAAAGCTGGATAAAAGTAGATAGCCTAAAAACAAATTACTGATTTGTCAGAACCAGGCATAAATAGAAAGTTACAGCTATTCCGTTCCCTTTTCAAAGGCCGTGAAGATGTATTTGCGCTCCGTTGGGAAACCCATGCTAGTTCGCCGGGCAGGGAAGGGAAAAGCGGTTATATGCCTGCTTATTTGTATGACCCTTACCGATACCGGGCGCATAAGATGAAAGGAGGCACATTTCAATCTTATGCTGATAAAAAGTATTTGCCGCTTACGGATGAGCAACTGATGAAACATCTGAACGGTGAGCAGCTTGTTGGGCTATACCCGTTATTGCAGAACAACAGCTCCTGGTTTATTGCCGCGGATTTTGATGAGCAGCACTGGATAGCCGACAGCAAAAAATTTATGGAATACTGCAAAGCCAGAAATATACCCGCATACCTTGAGCGTTCCCGTTCAGGAAAGGGTGGGCATGTTTGGACATTTTTCGACCAATCTTACGCGGCAATCAGGAGTAGAAAAATATTCCTGTCAATCCTTACAGAATCGGGGACAATTTCTGTATTTGATAAAAATTCAAGCTTTGACAGGTTATTCCCCAACCAGGATATGCTTTCGGGAAAAGGGCTCGGTAATCTGATAGCATTGCCATTACATAAGCCTGCATTAGACAATGGTAACAGTTGCTTTATTGATCCGGAAACATTAACGCCATTTCCTGATCAGTGGAGCTTTCTTTCAGGGATTGAAAAAGTGAGCGTCAGGCTGCTGGATGAGATATATAACACTGTTTCAGGTGTCGGCGGCAGTAAAGAAAAGATACATGAAGCCGGAGGTAATGACAAGCTGATTGTATCATTAGACAATGCACTACGGCTGAACCGCTCAGCAATGCCGCTTACACTCATCACTTTTCTTAAGGAAGAACTGAATTTTACGAATTCGGCATTTATCATAAAAAAGAAAACTGGCAAAAATACTTTTGGAACAGAACGTTATTTCAGGTTTGTAGAGGAAACTGGTAATGAAGTTATTTTACCAAGAGGCTTTGCAGGAAGATTATTGAGGTTCTGTAAGGAAACTGGCATTGCTTACACCTTTAAAGAC
>NZ_DAOMOZ010000275.1:0-5565 GCF_035444585.1 Agriterribacter sp. | reverse complement strand
GGATGTATTTTTGTAATATCATTACACACAACAGAAGATGCATCATGAGTAAAACCACGGAACAGGGGTATATTTTGCTGGTAGAAGATGAAGAAAACCTGCAGGAAGCGTTAAAGCTCAACCTTGAACTGGAAGGATATGAAGTTACCTGCGCCGGCGACGGGGCAGAAGCTTTGAAAAGGATCGGTGAAGAATATTTTGACCTGATCATTATGGATGTAATGTTACCGGAAATAGACGGAATTGCCGTTACCGAAAACGTACGCCTCAATAACAATGATGTTCCCATATTAATGGTTAGCGCCAAAGGCAGCAGCGCCGAAAAAGTGCTGGGATTAAAAAAAGGAGCCGACGATTATATTACCAAACCCTTTAACCTGGAAGAGCTTTTGTTGCGGGTAAAAAAACTGATCAATAAAAACAAACGGTTACAGGATAAAGAAACAATAGGAGACAACTACCAGTTTGGAAAAAATACGATAGACTTTAAAGCGCAATCGGCCACCAATTACCGGGGCAGCGTTATTGAGTTGAGCCGTAAAGAAGCCATGCTGCTGAAGCTGTTGCTGGAGAATAAAAACGATGTGGTGCCGCGTGAAAAAATACTGCAGGCTGTTTGGGGCTACAATGTATATCCCACCACCAGAACGGTTGACAATTTTATTCTCAGTTTTAGGAAATATTTCGAGGAAGACAGCCGTAACCCGCGCTATTTTCATTCTATACGGGGAGTGGGGTATAAGTTCACGAATTAGCGTTGTGAGAAGTGAAAAGACAGAGGTGAAAGAGGCGGAGTATTAGTAGTGTCGTGCCGGGCTTTTCATATAAGCCCTGTGTACAGCAATGAAACCCCGGCACCGAAATGCTATATTTTTTTCAAACAACATAATCATATTACACCAATAGCCTCCCCAATGGTCATAGCCAATGCCGTGAAGACCCTGTCAGGACAGTAAAATTTATTTTAAAAGCTGCGAAATAATAATCTCCATTTGTTCCGGTTCGAAATCTGGTCTATGCCTGGCATTGTAAACAATTCTTTGATTTTGATCAATAATAAAATATTGAGGAATAGCTGAAATATCAAAGGTTTTCACGATCTCGCTTTCATCCCATTTTTTATTATCCGATACGTTGATCCAGTCTAAACCATAATCAGCCACCTGGCTTTTCCAAACCGCATCGTGTCCGTCAAGATTAACATACACAACAGTAAATTTTTTGCGGCGGAATTTATTGTACATTTTCTTAAGCACGGGAATGTTATCTTTACATGGTTTACACCATGTGGCCCCAAATGCGAGAAGATAAACAGTATCTTTTAGCGATTCGTTCGTAAAGCTTAAGCCTTCAGGTGTCTTAGCTGAAAATGATTTAATGCCATTCCCTGGCCCTAATGTATAGTAATTATGCAGTTTTTCCTTTAATTCTTTGCCCAGCACACTTTCCCTGATTTTATCATTGAGTCCGTTATATGCAGGCACTATCTCTTCAAGGCTTAAAGAAGCACGTTTACCTGACAACTGGTATAAAAGAATAAGACTATAATAGGTATCGGAGAATTGCTGCACCAGGCTTAATTCTTTTAACCTCAATTGCCTCCAAAATTGCCGGGTCAGACTATCTGAGGCGCTATTTTTGTTTTTTTGCTTTTTCAGGTAAAGTTCGTAGTATAAATAACCAATTTTTTTACAGAGAACATTTGAATTTGAATTAATCATTTCCGCCTCCGAAAGTTTGTTTTTTTTCGTTATAGAGCTCGGTGGTATTTTATGAACGACCATATTATTTTTCCCGGAATCCAGAACAAAATATTTTTGGCTGCGGCCGTCCATTAATAATAAATAGGCCTCTTCGGAAGGCTTATTTAAAAATCCTTTTATCGAAAAAGCGTTATCCCTTATTAAAATAGTATCCCTCTTTTCAAACTTATGTAGCGAATACCTATCCCATATACCCAGGATCAACTTCTTATTATTGAGTGAGGCCGGTACTGTACCGTTTAGTTCAAACTTATACTGACTACGGGCTTGTAAAAAGAACAGCAGGAAAAAAGTTGAAAAAAATAATTTCATCAATCAATTCACTTTATTTTTAAGCTTTTCCAACGCGGGTATTAAGTCATGAACATCATTAACATAGGTTACTACTTTACCTTTTTTATCGAACAGAATATGGGTAGGATAAGTATCTACATGCAAAGCGTCTGATATAAAATCTTCTGCATCGGGGATCACTAAATAATCAAGCTTCTTCTCTGACAGAAACGATTTAAGCCTTTCTTTCGAATCAAATGCAAAGCTTATAAAAACAATGTCATCTTTATACGGTTTATTTTGCTCAACAAGCCTGTTCAACTCCGGAAACTCGTTAACGCAGGCAACACAACTTATAATAACAACCGCAAAAATGATCCTTTGTCTATAGTTGTAAAAGAACTGTCTAATCCGATAAAGTCTCTCGATAATTTTATATTATAATACCTGTAGTTGTAATACAGACTGAAGTCTTTTGAAATTTCTTTTACTTTTTCGTTGAAAGCGTCCTTAGCAACATGCTGTTTTTCATTAACAGCGCCGCCGTTGCATTGAGTAAAAAGGATTACAATCAAGAATAGCAAAATATTCATCTTTAAAAATGAAACTCCTGCAAATTCAGTGCAGGTGATCCTTTTAAAAAAGATATACCGGTTATACCTCATTGCCATTTTAATTTTCCCATCTCATTCGTTTGACAATCCATGCCCTGTTCATCTTTCTATTTATCCCGGCAAGGCTCAGTATTGTTCATTCATTGGCGGGCTACTTAAAGGTAATAAAATTCTGAAGGAATAATGTACTTGTAGTCGGTGCACTACAAATTATCGCTGGCTGGCGTCACACCAGCCAGGGCGGCCTGCCGTGGAGCTGTCTCAAAAGTTATGTTTTCGGCAATAAACATGTTCTGAGACAAAGTTATTATTGTAAACCATAAGGCTCTGCCTTGTTTTGATCTGTTACCGATGGTATATAATAATAATGATTGTTGCTATCACAGGAGCAATTGGCTAAAGTGCGTTAACGGAGAGCTGCTCAATTCACTGTTCACCTTTCACCCCGTCCGAACGGTGTTCAGCCGGGCGGGCATTCACCTTTTCGCCTTTACCTCCTCATTGCGGTCAGGAATGCAGTCCGATCCGGTTGCCTTCCGTATCAAGAAATAAGGCCATATAGCCATATTCGGGAGTAATTTCGGTTTTAGGCATCAGCACTTTGCCTCCCGCTGCTTCTACCCGGTCTAAAACGATCTGCAGATCGGGACTCCCGTTTAAATAGATCAAGGGGCCGTCTGTGGCGGAAGGCTTATGTGAATCGCCGCTGTCTACCACGGCGCCGCCCACGCCAGACATCATATCCGTTAATGCAAACATGCGCATTCTTATTCCAGGCATATCCATAGGAATAAGCTGCGTATCGAATATCGTTTCATAAAATTTTGTTGCCCGGGTTAGATCAGTTGCAGGAATTTCAAACCAACTGATCGCGTTTGTAAATGTCATAATAAAAATGTTTTAGTAGTTTATATGTTTCCGTAATTCACGGAGATTTCACCCTGGTAGCTCCGGGCTATCAGCCATCAGCTTTCAGCTAAAGCATACTAACGATGAACAGATGTTCATTAGCACAAACATTCACCCTGTTAAGCCCGAAGCCGTAAATCCCAAATCCGAAGGAATACACTGAAGCCCATCTTTCACGTCTCACTTTTCACCTTTCACTTCATTCTCTCCCCTCTCATCTCCATGCTCCTATTATTGCCCCCATCAGGGTAAGCGCCACCACACTGTAAAACCCGTTGATCAGTATCAGCCGCCAGCTTTTGAGCTCAAAGAGACTATGGATGGCAATGGCGCAAAAAGTCCATATACCTGCCAGAAAACCTGCAATTGCCCCCCAGGAAACATCTGTTTTTTGACCACAACCGGCCGGGCAATCACCTGTTGTATCGGCAAGAAACATACCGAGATTGGCGGCCATCAGCAGGGAAAAGATAAGCGTCCAGCCAAATATTTTTCCTTTATTGCCCCGTTTGATCTGCTCTTCCGACAGGTTATTTTCTTTCATCCATATTTTTCCAAAAAGATTGGGCGAATACCAGATCCCGCCCACAACAAACGAGGAGATGCCGGCAACCAATACAGCCAGCCAGTTAACCGGTACCATAGCGCGTAAGATTATTGTTAGAAATGCTTATTCTATCGAATCTAATGTTGATTTTTACAGTATAAAAGCAAAACCTGACGAAACTGGAAAAGAGGCAGACCAATATCAGCGTTTTACCGACAAAGCCGGTTCACCATCCGCTAAAGATCAATGATATCGGGTTCAGGCTTGTTCTTGCCCCTGTTTTTGGTATCGTTATACCATTGATGAGTGGCATGATCAATATGAATAATCTTACCCACTGGCAGGTTAAGCTCAGCTTCCTGTATACCATCCTCATCGCCTTTATTATTTGGGAAGGCAACCGCTATCTTCATTTTTCATTGCGGAGCTATTTTAACTGGTACAATAAACCCTTCCGTAAAATAGCAGCGGTATTGATCGCTATCTCCTTTTATACCGTTCCGGTTTCGGTGCTGCTGCTGCTGGGATGGTATTCTCTTTTTGAAAATGGGCGTGCAAACCGCCAGGCAATTGTTATTACAACGCTGATCATAATGATATGTGTTGTTTTTATAGCGCATGTATATGAAACTGTTTTCCTCGTAAAAGAATCGGAAAATGAAATGCTCCGCAACGAACAGTTGGAAAGGGCAAAAGCAGAAGCGGAGCTGGAAACATTAAAAAGCCGGATAGACCCCCATTTCATTTTTAATTCTTTAAATACGCTTTCACATCTTATAGAGGAAAAGCCTGCCAGGGCCAAGCTGTTCAATGATCATTTGGCCGATGTGTACCGTTACATCCTGCAGCATAAGGAGAGAGAGCTGGTGTTGCTCGGGGACGAAGTGCATTTTTTGCATGCTTATTTTTCTTTGCTGCGCATTCGTTTTGAAAACGCTGTTCAGCTAAGATCAGCAATAGATGAATCGCAATATGAAGCCTGGCTTATCCCGCCCATCTCTTTGCAGCTCCTGGCCGAAAACGCGATCAAGCACAATGAATTTTCCGACAGCAATCCTTTGGTAATTGATGTGCAACAGAATGGAGAAAGCCTGATCGTGAGCAACGGGCTGCATAAAAAAGATCTCCGGAAAGCATCCTCAAGAACAGGCCTGAGCAATTTGAATGAACGGTATAAATTAATAGCGGGAAAAGAAATAACAGTTACAACCACAGCAGACTTTTTTACTGTGCAGCTACCGCTGCTCAAAATGATATAGCATGAAGGTTATCATTATTGAAGACGAAAAGCCGGCCGCACAGAAATTACAAAAGGCCATTATAAAATGCAATGGCAACATTGAAGTCTCGGCTATTTTAAGCAGTGTAAAAGATGCCACGGCATGGCTGCGGGAAAACCCGTTACCGGAACTGATCTTTATGGATATTGAATTATCCGACGGACTGTCTTTCAGCATAT
>NZ_DAOMOZ010000274.1:0-5606 GCF_035444585.1 Agriterribacter sp. | reverse complement strand
AATGCGAATAATCCTGCGGCAACTATACTTAATGCTGCCAATGTGAGCCTTGCTTTTTTCATAACGCTGGAATTTATTGATTATGTAATTGGTTACAACTTTTTATCGTATTCCAGGAAAAGTGAATCAGGCGGGATATGCTACTTAAGACAACTACTATGCCAAAAAATAAAAACAGCTTCTGTTAAAATGGTTTTAACAGAGTTGGAGCAGACGGATTTTCAATGGCTTGTTTTTAAAAATGATGGAATGAAAATACCGGATGTAAACTTTACCAATGGTGGTTTATGCACAGGGGTGCATATTCTGCTTGCAGCCTCTGATTTCGTTTTATTATATTTGCGGCGTTCTGCAAATACTAAAATAATTAGTATGATTTGCAGGTGGTAAAATACTTTTGAACAATAGAAAATATGGCTGAAGCGAAACAAAATCTGTTTGACTACACGGAAGATTCAATCAAATCATTAGACTGGCGCGAACATATCCGTTTGCGCCCGGGAATGTATATAGGAAAACTGGGAGATGGCAGCAGTCCCGATGACGGAATATACGTATTGCTTAAAGAGGTGCTTGATAATTGCATTGACGAGCATATGATGGGGTACGGGAGGCAGGTAGATATTGTGGTGGAAGGTAAAACAGTAACGGTTCGCGATTTTGGCAGAGGCATACCTTTGGGCAAGGTGGTGGACGTGGTAAGTAAGATAAACACCGGCGCCAAATACGACAGCAAGGCTTTTCAGAAGTCGGTTGGACTGAATGGAGTAGGTACCAAAGCGGTAAATGCGTTGAGCAGCTATTTTAAGGTTATGGCTGTGAGGGAAAGCAAGCAAAAAACAGCAGAATTTGAAAGAGGTGTATTGATAAAAGAATATAAAGAAGCAAAAACGGATGAAACAAATGGAACGCTGGTAACCTTTATACCCGACGATACGGTGTTTCGCAATTTTCATTTTCATCCCGAATATATTGATAACCTGCTGTGGAATTACTGTTACCTCAATGCAGGTTTGGTAATAACATTCAACGGGAAAAAATACGTTAGCAAAAATGGATTGCTCGATCTGCTGCAGCGCAAAACCAACGAAGACGAGATCCGCTATCCCATCATACACCTCAAAGGAGAGGATATAGAACTGGCGATCACCCACAACAACGATTACGGTGAAGAGATATTCAGTTTTGTAAATGGCCAGTATACCACGCAGGGCGGAACGCATCAGCAGGCCTTTCGCGAAGCTTTTGTAAAAGTGGTAAGAGATTTTTATAAAAAAGATTATGATTTTACCGATATCCGTCAAAGCATTGTGGCAGCAGTAGCCGTTAGGGTGGTTGAACCGGTGTTTGAAAGCCAAACCAAAACCAAGCTGGGTTCCCTGTACATGGAGGAAGGTGGCATTAGCATGAAGAATTTTGTACATGAATTCCTCTCAAGGGATCTGGATAATTTCCTGCATAAAAATCCGGCAATAGCCGAAGCGTTAAAGAAACGGATAGAGCAAAGTGAAAGAGAACGTAAAGAGTTGGCCGGTATAAAAAAATTAGCCAGTGAAAGGGCAAAAAAAGCCAACCTGCATAACCGGAAGCTGCGCGACTGCCGCATTCATTTTAACGATGAACCTCCGAACTCAAGGAACAAAGAGGATTTTCATGAGCGCCGGTTAGAGAGTACCATTTTTATTACCGAAGGCGATTCGGCAAGCGGTTCCATTACCAAGGCCCGCAATGTGGAAACCCAGGCAGTGTTCAGCCTCAGGGGTAAGCCGTTGAACTGTTACGGGCTCACCAAAAAAGTAGTGTACGAAAATGAAGAATTCAACCTGCTGCAGCATGCTTTAAATATTGAGGAAGGCATTGAAGGATTAAGATACAATAATATAGTAGTGGCAACGGATGCCGATGTGGACGGCATGCATATCAGGTTGCTGTTGCTTACTTTCTTTTTGCAATTTTTTCCCGACCTGGTGAAGAACGGTCATGTATATATTCTTGAAACCCCTCTTTTCAGGGTGCGCAACAAACAGGAAACGATTTATTGTTATGATGAATCCGAAAAACAGGCGGCGGTTAAAAAATTAGGCGCCAGGCCCGAGATCACCAGGTTTAAAGGGCTGGGGGAAATTTCGCCGGATGAGTTCGTACGATTTATCGGGTCTGACATGCGCAAACAGCCGGTGATGGTGATGCCCGAAACACACCTGCAGCAATTGCTGGAATATTATATGGGTAAAAATACCCAGGACAGGCAGGAATTTATCATTGACAATTTACGTGTGGAAATAGATATTGCGGAAGACGTGAAAGCCGGGTGAGAAGCGCAGACTTTCGCGTGAAGTTACCTCATTTCACTTTTAGCGACGGGGCAGCATAATACTGAAATAACGATCGGTTTAATTTCAAAGCAACTACATGATACACATTGTTTTTAACGAAGCAGACACGGGGGTACTGAACAAAGCCATTGAACTTGATGAAACCCTTCACGGCCGGGTAGTGCAGATAAAGGATGACTATGCGGTTGGGCCTTTGACGGATATATATACAGGCGAAGGCATGCAGGCGCGCAAAAACTGGTGGGCTCATGTGCTGGCAGGCGGCGATTATGACGGCAAAGCAAACGACGGCTCTGCGGATGACTGTAAAACCATAGCTGAAGTAGTGGGTGAACTGCGCCGCAATCCCGGAGAAATATTATGGATCTGGGCGGCACAAAATAAGCATGATGTGAGCGGTTATTACTGGCTGCTTTATTACGTAAAAGAGTTCCAGGGGCGGGTGTTCATCCTTTATCTGAATAATCTTCCCTTTATCAGTGAAAAAGGAAATATTTTTTATCCTTCCCGGCTCCACACCATCCCGCCGAAAGAATTTTTAAAAGCGAAAAAATTAGCCCGTCCTGTTACATTAAGTGAGTTTGAAGTAGACCCTGATGAATGGGCAAGGCTGAGTGATGAAGATAAAGGCGTGCGCATACTGGAAGGCGGTAAAAAGCTGGTTCAGTACGATTATGATTTTTACGACGCTGATCTGAAGCGTTATATTACAACGGACTGGCAGAAAGCCGGTAAGATCATTGCTCAGTTCTTATCTAAAAATAAACATACTACCGGCGACGCCTATATGCTGTGGAGGTTGAAATTGATGATAACTGCTGGGGAATACGATATACAGGGCGAACTTAAAAACATGAAAGATTTTGAGGTCAAAAGCAAAACCGGTGCAGCGGAACAGGCAAATCAATAATATGAGAATGATTTTAAAATGGGAAGAGCTGGCCTTATTTGTATTGAGTGCATATGCCTTGTACGATATGCATGTGCAATGGTGGGTGTACCTGCTGTTGTTTTTGGGGCCCGATATCAGCATGCTGGGCTATGTTGCGGGCAACAGGGCGGGCGCCGTTTCATATAATTTTTTTCATCACAAAGGTGTTGCCGTTGTATTTTTCATTACAGGGTGGTTATCCGGCATTTGGAGTTTGCAGGTTGCAGGTATCGTATTGTTCGGTCATTCCTCCATGGACAGGGTATTTGGCTATGGGTTAAAATATTTCACGGGATTCAAATTGACACATCTTGGTTTGATAGGGAAGCAGGATGGAGATAAATAAAAATACGGACAACGCCCCTGGTTTATCCCTGTAAAGTATAATGTAAAGTTGTGGAATTATATATGAGTAAAGACAATTTTTTAGGAAATGAATCCGGAATTCATGGTCAGTATAAATCATGGTTCCTCGACTATGCTTCTTATGTTATCCTGGAAAGAGCTGTTCCGGCAATTGAAGACGGGTTAAAGCCGGTACAACGCCGCATTCTCCACGCCATGAAGGAAATGGATGACGGGCGATTCAATAAAGTAGCCAATATTATCGGGCAATCGATGCAGTATCATCCGCACGGTGACGCTTCTATAGGCGATGCACTTGTGAATATGGGACAGAAAGACCTGCTCATTGAAACACAGGGTAACTGGGGCGATGTGCGTACGGGCGATGATGCCGCTGCGGCCCGCTATATTGAAGCGAGGTTAAGCAAATTTGCACTGGAAGTGGCTTTTAATGCTAAAACTACCGAATGGCAACTGAGCTACGACGGAAGAAAGAATGAACCGGTGACACTTCCGATGAAATTCCCTTTACTGCTGGCACAGGGAGCGGAGGGTATAGCGGTTGGGTTATCTACGAGAATATTACCTCATAATTTTTGCGAGATCATTGAAGCAGCCATTAGGCATTTGCGCGGCAAAAAGTTTGAACTGTTCCCCGATTTTCAAACGGGGGGAATGGTTGATGTAACGCATTATAATGAAGGCAAAAGGGGTGGAAAGGTAAAAGTGCGCGCCCACATTGAGGAACTGGATAAAAAAACACTGGTTATACGCGATGTACCCTACGGTGTAACTACCACGCAACTGATGGATTCCATTGTTAAAGCAAATGATCAGGGAAAAATTAAAATAAAAAAAGTTACCGATAATACGGCTGCCAACGTGGAAGTTCATGTTGACCTGGCGCCCGGTATCTCTACCGATATTACCATTGATGCCCTGTATGCCTTTACCGATTGCGAAGTAAGCATTTCACCCAATGCCTGCGTGATCGCGGAACAAAAGCCGCGTTTCATAACGGTGCACGACCTGCTGCGTTCATCGGCAGAGTCAACAAAGGAACTTCTTAAAAAGGAACTTGAAATTAAGCTGGCGGAATTACAGGAAAAGTGGCACTATACTTCTCTTGAAAAAATATTCTTTGAAGAGAAAATATATAAAGAACTGGAAAAAAAACATGAAACCTGGGATAAAGTATTAATGGGTATAGACAAAGCATTCGTTCCTTTTAAAACGCAGCTTAAAAAAGAAATATCCAAAGAAGATATTGTTAAGCTAACGGAGAAGCCGGTACGCAGAATATACAGGCTGGATATAGATGAATTGAACGCGCAGATTAAAAATATTGATAAAGAGATCAAACAGGTAAAATACGACCTGGAAAATCTTGTGGATTTTGCTGTAGCCTATTATGAGAGTTTGTTAAAAAAATACGGCAAGGGCAGGGAACGCAAAACGGAGATCAGGTTGTTTGAATCCATACAGGCCAAGCAGGTGGCTATTGCCAATGCCAAACTGTATGTAAACCGTTCGGAAGGATTTATAGGCACAGGCTTAAAGAAAGATGAATTTGTGGACGACTGCTCGGACCTGGATGATATTATAGCTTTTACAAAAGCCGGTAAAATGAAGGTGGTGAAAGCTGCGGATAAAGTGTTTATCGGGAAAGATATCCTGCACGTTGCCGTTTTTAAGAAAAATGATGAACGCACTACCTATAATATGATCTACGTAGATGGGAAAACGGGCGTTAGTTATGCCAAGCGGTTCAACGTTACAAGCGTTACCCGCGATAAAGAGTATGATCTGACCAAAGGGTCCGACAAAAGCAAAGTGCATTATTTATCGGTTAATCCCAATGGCGAAGCCGAAGCTGTTAAGATCGTGCTCAGCCCTTCTTCAAGCGCCCGCAATAAGGAGCTTCAGTTTTATTTTGAAGAATTAGAGATCAAAGGCCGGGGCAGCATGGGTAACCAGGTAACCAAATACCCGGT
>NZ_DAOMOZ010000273.1:0-5620 GCF_035444585.1 Agriterribacter sp. | reverse complement strand
CGCCCAATTCAATTTGTTCAATCACATTCAATACTTCCGGCTCAGGGCATCCAAAAAAAGCAATGGCGCTCCCCGCAAAATCGCTGTTAACAGGTGCCACGTATTGTATATTATTTCCCGCTCCTGTTGTTCGGGGAATCCGCCGGTCACGCGAAAACAAACGAAGCTCACTACCATATGGCTTTTTTACCGCCAGGCTGCCCCTGTACATTCTTACATACTCCGGCATATCCCCATCGCTGTTTACGTTGATTGCAACAGGTTGTCCGATCTTATCTTTCAACGAATCCGGAAGCTGCTGCCCCGGCAACGGGTCAATAAAAGATCCGCCACCCGCATTGTCGCCATCATCGGGTATACCTTCAATAGTGTTGATATTGAGCGACTGAACACCGATGGCAAATGCAGTATCTCTTACCACGCCTACGGTTTCACCTATCAGCTTATCAATAGTGGTTGCGTAGGGTCCCCATACGATTGCCTGCGTACCATTACGCGGCTCCAGCGAAAGCAACTCAAAACGCAGGTATGTTGCTCTGTTCTTTATACCAATAACAGCTTTGATGCCGCCGGGGTATTGCAGTGTGATCAATTGCTCCCCCGAATCGTAAACGGCCTGTTCGGGTAAACCGTATGCAGAATCTTTGTACAAACTGAGCAAAGGCGCTGTTTGTCCTGCCGGAAAATAATCTTTGCCGGAAGCTTTTTCTTTTATGCTCAATATATTCCCCTTTGCATCAAACCCAAGAGTCAGATAATCTGTTTCAAGATTAAAATCAACCTTCCTCCCACAGGAAGCAGCCAGCAAAACAACCAGCAAAGGCATTAATAAACCCCATGGTCTTTTTTTAAACATCAGCATCTTATATACATTTTTGGCCTACAAAAATTTATCAGCTATCTCTGTTCCATTGTATCTCAACAAATGCCGGGGATATCCTTTAGTAACTGTTTCCACCCCTGCAAAAAAGCAATTTAAAACAGCTTTTTATTTCGCTCTGCTTATTTCTTTTGCTCTATCATCTAATTGCTTCAGCGACATAACAGGTTTTTTTACTTCGTTGGGCAAAGCCGGCCTATTAGAAACAGCGCCCGGAAAGCCATACCAGAACACAACAGCCGAATAACCGAGAAAATTCCACGGATTACGGATCTGCGTACCGGGTGACGCCTCAATATCAAATACCAGGCGGCTGTTAAAAGGTATCGCATCCAGTGCGCGGATACGGGTGCTGATATTAAAACCTCGCACATCTCTTCTCCCGGGGGTAGCCGACCCAACTTCTATATTGGATAAAAAAGGATGAGAAAACCGGTCATCTTTGGAAGGATTTTCACCACCGGCCCAACCATAATAATCTTCCGTACCTGTTCCAAAATGCGTGGGAAATTTTTTATTCCATGCTTCATCCACATAAATTTTTTCATCGCCCTCTCCCCACCAGCCATAATCAGGATTAAGTACCGTCCATGCATCGCCTACCAATACGCCCTTACCTTTTATATCAATAAAATTCCAGTCGCTGAACACATTACCAGGCTGCACATCGTCGCTGCGCCAGTTGGCATGGAAATGCATGGAACGGTTGTTCCAGCTATAGTCAATAACAGTTATCGCAAAATGGTTTATTTGTACAGGCAGGTTGCTCAGGTTTTTTAAATACACTGCCGCGTTCGACCGGAACGGCATCAGCCAGGTGCAGATCATTTGCCCGTTGGAACGAACGGTTCTTGTAGCGGTTTGAAACGGATTCAATGCGTTGGCGCTTCCAAAAAAATCCCCCAGCGGAGCCCACATTGTTTGCTCGTCATCAAACTCCGCCACCAGTACAACCGATCTCAACAATTCAGGATGCTGTTTTACCTCGTCAGGGTCAAGGATAATCTCCAGGCTGTTGACAGCACCGCTTTTATTTACCGTTAATTTTAACGACTCACCAGCTTCTATCTTTCCGCTATTTTCAACCCGTTCGCCTTTCAGCAGCGGATATACTGCATGCAGTTTTGCGCTTACCTCATCCATCAGTGGCAGGGCCTGCATGAGTTGCGCTTTGGAAAATGTTTTTACGGCTGTGCCTTGGGGATAAGCCCGGTAATTGATGATATGATAGAATGGTTTACTGCTGAACGTTACTTTGCAGCTTTTGGCGAAGGGTATGGGCAGATAACTGTTTCCTGCACGGGCCGTAATGGCGGCAAACGGCGGGGGAACAGAGCCGCGCCCGGTTATTAACCGGAAATAATTTTCGCTGATGGCAGGCGTATCTTCACCATCAAGATAAATATTAATCACGGGGCCCTCCAGGTCGTCAAGTCCGCCATAGTAAAAATAGGGCGCCCACATTTTAGTAATGGCACCCGGCCCATCGTGTTCCATGACCACCCATTCTGTTTTTCCACTCTTCTTTTCGGTACGCATAAAGCCAATGCCGTCGGAATCTGCAAACCAGCCCGGCCCGTCTTTTACAACCGACTCCCGGTTATAGCTGCTCACCTGCAGTGAAGCATACACAGGCAGCGGATAACGGGCCAGCGTATCCCGATCCGACATTTCGTTAAGCAGGCTGGTTAATGTAATGGTTTGGGCATCGGCTGTTACATAATGCATCAATATAACAAAACAGATAAAAAGCCTGAGATGTGTCATACGCGTTAATTATTCTCCCTGATAACAATCATATATCCTTTTTTCCCCGGGATATTTACTGAGCTTAATGACTGCAGCGGCTGTTCATCCTGGAAGTCTTTTACAAAAGGTATGCTGATGCTGCATTTGGACGGATCATACCCAAGCGCATCCCAATCAACAATAACAGCACCGGTCTGGTCTTCTTTGCTCCAGTTGGCTATTGCAATAATGCTTTCTTTTTTGCCTTTAAATACAGAGGCTTTGATATGTTCATTGCTGGTAGAAACCGCACAGGATTTATCCCAATAGCCTATGAGTTCTTTTTCTTTAAAGCTGTGCTGATCCCAGAATTTCCACAGCTCATCCGGAGTATTGCCTGCCCATCCCGCACGGTTGGTGATGCCATACACCATTCCCCGCCACGGGTTTCCGCCCCCTTCAAGCATCTGTCCCGGCAAGCCAAAAGGGATGCCCGAAACCTCAACCAGCCAGTGATCGGGCAGACGATTATAGTCTCTCCCTTCGCCTATCCATACCAGGTCGAAATATGGAAGCAGGTCCATATACAGGTTCAAGCAGCTGGCATACCCGGCCCAGTTGTTAAAATGGTTCCAGCTGTGCAGATCCATTCTGCCTTCGGGGCGATACTGATCAATAAGTTTTCTTGCGCGACGCAATGTAAACCGGTCGAGCGCCGCATCATCGATATACACGCCGTCAATCTTCAAATTTCTCAGCATCCAGTCCAATCCGCCTATGTAAAAATTGTTCAATCTGCTGTTGGGTGTAGTAATAACAGAAAGGTCCAGCTCTCCTTTAAATTTTCCTTCTTTCACGATATTGTACCATGCGGGAATATATTTCTCTCTCAGGTTTTTAATAAGCCATTCATTTGGGCCTTTGGGGTGCAGTGCTTCCGTACGGCTGGCGTTACCCGGGCCGGGAAAGAGCACTTCACCATTCAAGCTGTAAAAGGCATAGAATTCAGGAATATTTTTGGTGAGCTCCCGTGTGGTGTAGTACAGCTTCAACCGCTGCCGGTTTTCATGGGCTTTAACAACCAGGGCTTTTAGCTCTTCTGTATTTTCATCTAAATAAGGATAGTTAATAAAAGGATAGATGTTTTCGGCATGATGGATGTTGATGATATTGGCTCCGGCTTTTTTGGCTTTTTCAGTTTTACTGAATGCATCTGTTCCCCCGCCGTGAAAATACCTGTCGCCATATTTTATTTCATTGCTGATGGTTCTGAAAGGAGTGATCAGCAATTCAAAGTCGTAATTGAGTACACTGCCTTTTGCCATCTCCCGGTTTCCGGAATAGGCATTGATCCATACAGCATTATCTTTTTCATCTACATGCACGCCACCTTTGTTGTTGTTACCCCATGAAGGCGGAAGATGCAATGGCTCAAACCTGTAATAAATATTAACCAGCGGCAGGATATAGTTCTCGGCTTTTAATTTAAGTCTCAGTCCGCCATTAACCGCACCGATCCACAAAGCGTCCTGGTTTTTGGTAGTATCCCATTGCCATTGCCAGGAAGACGGGCGCAATCCGCCTTCGCGGTTCAGTCCCATCATGTACCCGGCTTTATCTTTATGTACCGGCACTTCCAGGCGGATATCCCTGATCTTTAAAGGCTTCAGCGCCTTCAACGTAAGCTTGTAATCCATAAACCCATCAAACTCAAGCCTACCCGAGCAAATAAGTTCACAATCGGCGGAGCTGTTTTTTACCTGCCATGCCGCATACCCGGGAACCTGTGCTGTAAACTCCAGTGGTCCGGGCTGTAAAGCGACGGTTTCGCCATTTTCTTTTTCAACTGTAAACCGGAATGCTTCGCTGAGTATGGGCTCAGCTTTTTGTGATATACTTTGATTGGAAGCGGTGAAATGACTGGCTATTGCCTGCGGCAACCCGTTGGCAGCGATCGTTACCGAGCGGCCTAAAATCTGCAGCGTATTGCCATTGCGGGTTACAGGTGTATACCCTTTGGTAACTTCATCATCAATGCCAAGCGTACTGTTCAGCCAGTACATCCGCGATAAGCGTTTTCCCTCGTTGAAGCCATGATCTTTTACTATTTCACCATCAACCTCTAATTGTATCTTTATCGTTTGAGCTTTATTGTTAGCCGATACCGTTGCTGTGCCATAGTAAGTTCCTTTTACAACGCCCGAAAGATCTACACCAATCCATAAGGCCTGAACTTTTCCATTTTGTACATCTATCTTTTTCGCAAACGGATTACCCAGGTAATCAATGCCCCCGGCGTTAAAGCAACTCACCTGCCGGGATGGAATGGCTTTCCCGTTTTTGGCTTTAAGATCAGAAAACCTGAGCTGTATGTTTTTCAATTCATTGTTTATGGCCCATACGCCCACCTGGTAAACAAAATATTCACCCGGCTGTGCATGTAAAACGAAATTGGCTCTTGAATAATTATTTTTCAACCACCGGACCTGCAAGGAATCGTTCCACCTGATCGGATATGCTCTTGTTTCGGGAAAAATATAAAACGGCTGCTTCGACAAAGCAGTATACGTTTTTGTTGCGGTTTCGGGCGAGATGTAATTTACCGTCGTGGTTTGGCTGTAAGCACTTACGCTAATGCATAACTGAATACACAAAAAAATATTTTTTATTTTTTCCATATTATTTGTTTTTACTATCAATAGTAATAACTATCATTTAAATTAATAGCCGCCCCTGCTGCGTTAAGCAAATGACTCCGGAGGCCTGAAAGTTTTCATTCTTTACGTATTATCCTTCTTCCACCACCAGCCAGGTAAACCCGCCAGCAGGGACTTCAACCGACACCTCCGCTTCGTAATTACGATTCAGTGTATAGCTCTTCGGGATGCCTTCCTGTTCTCTAATTTTTGCTGCAGTTTTTAACCCGGTATAATATAAGGGTAACCGGAATTTTTTTCTGATGGGCTGATCCGTAGGGTTAAATATAATCGCCATCCGCCTGGTATCCAGTTC
>NZ_DAOMOZ010000272.1:0-5631 GCF_035444585.1 Agriterribacter sp. | reverse complement strand
TGAAGAAGTGAAGCAGGCCAAACACATGCAGGAAACCTTCCAGTCCATCATGCATGAAATGGGTGCCATCGTTACATCAAATCCGAATGGTCCGGAAAACAATTATGGTTTAGAGGCGCCCGGCAGGATCATTCATGAAGTAGGCACCATAAGGATGGGAGATGATCCGAAGAAATCGGCCCTTAATAAATGGTGCCAGGCGCACGATTGCAAAAACCTGTTCGTGGTAGATGCAGCTCCCTTTGTGCAGCAGGGAGATAAAAACGCTACCTGGACGATCCTTGCCCTGTCGTTGCGTACAGCAGAATATATCCTCGAACAAAGAAAAAAATTAAACGTATAAAAGCTTTATAATTTTATTATAATATGAACAGACGCGAATCACTTAAGGCCATTGGCTTAACCGCTGTTTCAACGGGCGTTTTACTGGAAGCCTGCAAAACGGATAATAAAAAAGCAACTACAACTGTAACTGCTGATGAAAACAATGCCGGCCGGGAAGCTTTTGAAATAGAACGCAACAAAAAGCTGAATGAAGAGCGGTTCTTTACCGACCATGAAATGCTTACCATTACCGTATTGGCCGATATCATTATACCCAAAGATGAAAAATCCGGCAGCGCTTCGGATGCCAAAGTACCGGAATTCATAGAGTTCATCGTTAAGGATATTCCTTCGCACCAGGTTCCCGTGCGCGGGGGACTAAGATGGCTGGATACACAATGCCTGAACAGGTATAACAATGCTTTTAAGGATGCTACTCCGGCGCAGCAGCTTGAAATGGTGAATGACATTGCCTGGCCCGAAAAAGTAAAGCCCGGTATGGAACAGGGCGTTGCTTTTTTTAACCGCATGCGCGACCTTACCGCTTCCGGCTTTTTTACCAGCGAAATGGGCGTAAAGGATCTGGGCTATGCAGGCAATATGCCCAACAAATGGGAAGGTGTGCCGGAGGATGTATTGAAACAGTATGGGCTGGAGAATGTTTGAGGTACCAGTTAGCTGTTGCGGTCGGTACCGACAGAAGGAGGGTCAGACCACAAGTCATTTATAAAACCTTTTATTCAGGTAGTGGTGTAACAGGATGATTTGAATAAATAGCATAACTGATGCCAACAATAATATACCGGCCGTTTCATCTGAAAACCTGAGCCTACTGAGTGAACCAAGTAAGCTGTTCGAATAAATCCAGCTTTTATTTATCCCCGAAGTTGTATCCATGTTATCACCATTCAATGAAAACCAGCCTATCAAACTACCGATCATTATAAAAATAACCATCCAGCCGCGTTTCGATATCGCAGGCTTATAGGAATAAGATTTCTTTTTTTGTATGGAATATACTTCATTCATTATACGGAAAGTAAAATCAATTGGTGCGCTTTCAGGGGAAGCACCGCACATTAATTTTCCTGTTAGTATGTCAAGATTTTCATTATACTTATTTTCCATATTGACCAATGAATTGAGGTTCAAGTTTTGCTTTGAAAATAGCGGCTAATTTTTTCCTGCTTCGCAGCAGTTTTATTTTCAGATTATTCTCTTTGATACCCATAATCGTTGAAATCTCTTTTAGTGAATGTTCTCTAAAGTAATACAACGTCAGCAAAAAACTTTCTTCCGCAGATAATAAATCAAGACAATTTTTAATCATCAACCGGCGCTCACTTTCCTCTAAAAAATCCAGCACATTTATCAAAGATACCAACTCGTTTTCTTCAAAATATTCGGAATAAACAAGTAGTAGATTTCTCTTTTTATTTTTTAATCGGTCTATGCAAGTGTTATAAGTTACTTTGTAAAGCCACGTGGAAAACTTCGAATCACCCTTAAACCGGGATAATGATTTATAAATTTTCACAAAGGTATCCTGGGCGGCCTCTTCAGCTTCTTCACGGTTTTGAAGAATCCTGAACGACAGGGCAATGACCATATCTTTATACCGGTCAACCAGGATGGCAAAGGAAGCTGTATCACCTTTGATAATTAAACTGATATAATGCTTGTCGCCTGATTGATCCATTGATAAAGGATGAGACGATAAAAGTTTTTATCAGGTTACATCTGCTTAAAGATTTATTGCTGTAGTGTAACCGATACTCAAATAACATCGTCATACTCTTTGCAAGTACTAAAATTAGTCAATTCAAAATTTTTTCTGTTATGATGCGGCACAGCTTGATTCTCATTAGCTTTTTCCTTCTCGTGTTTGGTATTGCATATCTTTTTTTATCCATCCGCAATAAGGAAAGGCTTGCTTTAATCGAAAAAGGTGTTGATGCCGGCATTTTCATGAAAGGTAACCAGAATACAACTTCCATTGTCAGGATTATTATTTTAAATGTAGCGCTCCTTTTGATGGGGATTGGAATAGGCGTTTCTGTTGCGCTATTTTTAAGCTACTACACCGGGCTTCGTCCTGCCCCATTGATCCTGGCCGCTACATTCACTATGGCAGGTGTCGGGCTTTTAATTGGGTATTATCTGACTAATAAAATGGACAGGAAAGCATCATAATTCAGCTTTTGCACAATTCTCAACTTTTATCTACGAGCGGGATGTAACGGTTAAATGGTCTGAAACCTGATTATCCGGTACTGACCGTTAAATCCGGGGAGCGCAAGATGCTGGTTAACCCGGCCCAGCGATATAGAATAGTACCGGTGCCAGTGTCCGGCAAAAACTCCGGTTAGTTTTTTGGCCGTCATCACTTCTTTTACAAATGCCTTTGTTGAAGCCGCGTTACCTGCGGCAGCCCAGCGCTCCCTGCGTTCTATCTCATAATTTTTGTCGCTGCCGGCGCCCCATTCCGGATGACCGCAGCACATATGCATGGATGGCATATACAGGGGGATATGCACAAAAAGTGCAACAGGCTCGGGCCGTTTGAGCTGATCCCTGAAAAAGGCAAGCTGTTCTTCATTTACCTGGTAGGTAGAATTATCAATGGTAACCATATTGATACCGCCCACAATATCCGAAGAATAAAACAGGTGCTGTCCGGTATACAAGGGCTTTAGTCTTTTATCACACCAGGTCCTGCGCAGCTCATCAGACGATCCTTTCATGCCTTCATAGTGCCAGTCGTGGTTGCCGGCTGTATAAATATGTGGAATACCCGCAGCTTCAACGGTTGAGCGCACAAATTCCACAGCCGTGGCAGAAGGGTAATTGACAATATCGCCCACAAGAGCGACCAGGTCTACTTTTTCCTGCTTCGCCATCTGCATCATGTCCTTAAAACAGGCCATAGTAGTAGTAGGTTCTCCAGTTTTATAATGTTTGGGCTGCAAAAAAGCCCTGTTCATGCGGGCGCTGTATTGTTCATATTCGCGGTCGCTTTCATCATCGCAACTGATATGCGTATCCGCTATCTGTAATACGGTTACCGGTTCCTGCAAACCGGTCAATGATATGATGGTTTGCATGGTATTGGTGTTGTGCACACATTGCCAGGGATCTTTTTTAGGAGATGCCAGGGAAGGTAAAGCAGGTAAGCCCAGTGCCGCGCCGGCACCAAGGGATGTTTGGGTAATAAAAGAGCGGCGGTTAATAGACGGCATAATAAAAGGTTTATGTAAATATAATCCCTTTCAGCATTCGTACTTCCACGAAGAGTGATTTCGACATTAACAGCTTCGAAGAGTACCATCAGTTTGAAATGTAAAGAGAAATGTGCTCGGCATTATACATTATATTTAATCCTTTATCTGACTTCCGTAATAAACAGTCGTTCCTGTATGAAAAAAATTTTTCTTTTGGGGTTATTCCTGTCAACTGCTTTCGTATATGCGCAGCAAACCGGTACATCCAGTTCTCCATGGAATATAAAAGAACTATATAAAACACCGGCTATGCATGAAACAGATTGCTGCGCTGTGGTAGGCATGCGCTCTTTTTTCTACGAGGGAATTGTTTTTAAAACGAAACCAACAAAAGTGTTTGCTTATTTTAAAGCGCCGGAAGGTACCCCGCCTGAAGGCGGATGGCCGGCAGTGGTTTGTGTGCATGGCGGCGGCGGAACTGCATTTCCGGAATGGGTACAGGCCTGGGTAGATCGCGGCTATGCTGCCATTGCTATGGACCTGGAGGGGCATCTTCCTATAGGCGGGTTTCCCAACCGCGAATGGCATGAACAGGCCGGACCACCCCGCATTACCACCTTTGGCGATATTGAAATTGCCGACAGGGAGCAATGGTTTTATCATGCAGTGGCAGACGTGATCAGGGCTAATTCGTTACTGCGTTCCTTCCCGGAAATCAATCCCCGAAAAATTGGTGTACATGGTATTTCATGGGGCGGAGTAATAACCGCCGCAGTAATGGGGCTGGACAATCGTTTCGCCTTTGCCGTGCCGGTATACGGTTGTGGCTTTTTGTACGAGTCTACCGTATCCAATTTTGAGAGATATTTTAAAGTGATGACGCCCGACCAGCTAAATGCCTATAAAACCAAATGGGATCCTTCATTGTATATTCCTTCCGCTACCGTTCCAAGCCTGTGGTATATTGGCAGCAACGACGGATCTTTTTCGCTGAATATATGGCAGCGGTCGGTATCGCTGGTTAAGCCCGCTCCAATGCTTAGTATACCTGTTACCAGCGAGCACGGACACATATGGAACCAGCCCGAAATATTTGCATTTGCTGATATGATGGTAAAAAACGGTAAAAAACTAATGCAAATCGGGAACACATTCATTGAAAAAAACAGGGTTACAGCTAAAATTGCTTCTGAAGCAACGCTCAAAAAGGCTGTATTGTGTTACACAACAGACAGCGGCGCCTGGCAAAACCGAAACTGGGTGCAGCTACCTGCAACGTTAAATAAAGGGAAGGTATCGGCTGCTTTGCCGGCCGATGCCAAAGCATATTATTTCAATATTACAGACACCGATAATCTTCGATTCAGCTCTGCGGTTACCATCATGGAAAAATAACGTGATAAATGTTTTTGTATCAGTTTGCTCTCCTTAATGACCTCACCACCGGCTCAGGTAAAAACTGGCTGGCATCCCCGCCGTTGCGAAGCACATCCCTTACCAAAGTAGAAGCTACCGACGTGTATTGAGGAAGACAGGTTAAAAAGATGGATTCTATCTCGGGGGAGAGGCTCCTGTTCATATCCGCAATTGCCTTTTCGTATTCAAAATCACTGACATAGCGAATGCCTCTTAAAATAAAATTTGCATTTACTTTCCGGCAGCAGTCAACCGTTAATCCTTCATAGATGACTGCATCAACCTTGTCTTCATCTTTAAATATTTCCTTAATCCATTGCAGGCGCTGCTCTTCCGAAAACATAGCGGTTTTATTTACATTGCGTCCAATACCAATGAAGAGTTTATCGAATAAACGAAGCGACCGGTTGATAATATCCAGGTGACCAATGGTTATAGGATCAAAAGTGCCGGGAAATAAAGCGATCCGTTGCATATAATGATTTGAGATTGGAGATTTGAAATTTGAGGTTTACTTACTACTTCACCCTTACCACTTCTTACCACCGTCATCAGCTCACCTCCCTTCCCCCTGCCAACAAATACAATACCGCCATCCGGGTGGCCACACCGTTTTCTACCTGCTGTAAAATAATGGATTGTTTTGAATCGGCCACATCGCTGTCTAATT
>NZ_DAOMOZ010000271.1:0-5676 GCF_035444585.1 Agriterribacter sp. | reverse complement strand
CAGCATGTGGGAGAGATCTGGGGCTACCGGGTAGAAGGGTTGTTCCGGTCGCAAGAAGAGATCGCCAAATCGCCTTCGCAGTCAAATATTCCCAATACCAATACAAGGAAAAATTATGTTGGGGACCTCAAGTTTAAAAACCTGGACGGCGATGACCAGATCTACCAGGGACTGAACCGGGTTGGCAATTCCGGCGACAAAACCATCATCGGTAATAAAGAACCGCGCTATACCTATGGATTCAACCTCAATGGCGACTGGAACGGCATTTTCTTATCCGTTTTCTTCCAGGGTGTGCTGAAGCAGGACTACTATCCTTCGCCCGAAGCGCGTTTCTGGGGCCAGTACAACCGTCCTTACAATGCTTACCCACGTTGGCAGCAGGATAATATGTTCAGGGAAGAGCTCCAGAATTTTGATGCATACCTGCCCAGGCTTGTGGGGTATATTGCCCAGGGAACCGGCAGGGCATTGAATATACCCAATGACCGCTTTCTGCAAAATGCCGCTTATATCCGTTTGCGAAACCTGCAGGTAGGTTATACATTGCCCAACAGCCTGGTATCGAGGATACATGCCACCAGCCTCAAAGTGTATTTTTCCGCGGAAAACCTGTGGACATGGTCGCCCATGTACAAATGGACGAAGGATACGGATGTAACCAATATCTACGGCTCCGACCGCGATTTGAGTGGCGGTACCAGCGGAGATGGTTACAACTATCCGATGCTCAAGGTACTTTCATTGGGGTTAACCTTAAATTTCTAATCTTATAGTTTAATATATTATGAAGACATTCTATTATTATACCTTGATGGTCGTTGCTGTTATGTCGTTTACAGCCTGCGACCTGGAAGAAATCCCTGTTGACACTGCCACCAACCAGGCTATTTTTGGGTCAACAAGCGGTATGGAGTTGTATACCAATTCTTTTTACGACATTTTGCCCAATACGGATGTGGGGGTATTTCAGGGTGATGATGTATCGGACCTGGTAGCCCGTAATGGTGTAGACGATTTTCTGGCAGTAGGCGCATTAAGCCCTGTAACAAGTTCGGGATGGAGCTGGAGCAATCTGCGCAACATCAACTACTTCATTGAAAACGCCGAAAATAGCACGGTGGCGGGGAAAGAGCATTACCTGGGTATTGCTCATTTTTTCCGCGCATTGTTTTATTTTGATAAGGTTCAGCGCTTTGGCGATGTGCCGTGGATTGACAAAACAATAGAGGTAACGGATAGCATTACACTGGAAGGTCCACGTACCAGCCGCTTTGAAGTAATGGATAAAGTGCTGTCCGACCTGAATTACGCCATTGAGAACATCACGCTTACTTCCGATCCAACCTGCACACGCATAACTCAAAACGTAGCAAGAGCATATAAAACACGCATATGCCTTTACGAAGCATCGTTGCGGAAGTACCATACCAGCTATAATATGCAGGGCACTGCCGGTACATGGTACCAGGAGGTAGTGAATACAGCCAACGACATTACCGGGTTTATACTGCACAAGGGAGCTGCAGACGACCGCTCTTACAGGGAATTGTTTATAACAAGGAACCCTTATACAGATGAAACCATCCTGGCTGTGGCGTTAAATGCCAGTCTGCAGGTGTTTAGCTCTGCAAACCGTCGTTTCATAAGCCCTACTTACGGAAACCGGCCAAGCCTTACGCGCCATTTTGTAAATACCTATCTCAACCTGGATGGTGAACCTTTTACCGATGATCCCGCTTATAAAACAACTACTTTTGACGAGGAAGTGAAAAACCGCGACCTGCGGCTGAAACAAACCATCCGGCTGGGTGATTATCGCAGAACCGAAAATGCGGTGCCCGTTATTGCACCGCCTAATTTTAACCAAACAGTTACCGGTTATCAACCCATAAAATGGTGCTACGATGAGCGTTTTCCTTATGATGATGAAAGCCGAAACGACAATGCACATATCATCATGCGCTGGGCTGAAGTACTGTTGAACAAAGCCGAGGCGATGGCCGAGCTGGGAACCATGACTGATGCCGACTGGGCTGCTACCATCGGCGCATTGCGTGAACGCGCCGGTATTACAGGGCCAACACTTACCAGCATGCCTGCCAGTGCAGACCCCTACCTGGTGGATTATTATAAAGGTAAATTTACCGATCCTGTTTTACTGGAAGTTATGCGCGAACGCGCTGTTGAGCTGGTTTTTGAAGGACTTCGGCCGGATGACCTGAAGAGATGGCATATTGGAGAATTGTTCGAGGAAGCTCCCATGAATGGCATGTATGTACCTGCATTGGGTGAGTACGACCTGAATGAAGACGGCATTAATGATGTTGTATTTTACCAGGGTACGAAGCCTGCGGGTTCCAATCCTACTATTGCTTTTGTTGATGTAAGCCCCTCGTCGGCCGCAGGCCGCATACAGCTTTCCAATGGTACATCGGGTGAAGTATTGTGGAATCCGGGAGTAAGGGAATGGTTAGACAAAAAATACCTGTACCCGATACCCGAAGCCGATCGTACGATGAATCCTGCTTTGGGACAGAACCCGGGATGGGAATAGTTAACGGTTTAATTTGAAATTTGAAATCTTAGATTTGAAATGCGGTCGGTATGCAACCGCAGGGAGCGTCAGATCGCATAGCGAACGGATTCAAATTTTAAATCATAAATTGTTCGTGCACTGTGATTTTTCACGGGAGGAAGCCAATGGATGTTTTATATTTAACTTAGCAATAAGGGGCTGTTTTTAAAGTGAATTAATTTGCCACAAAGACGCTAAGGCACGAAGTAAATAAAAACCTGGATCAGGATTTTGTGTCTTGGCGTTTTAGTGGCATATCTCCTGTACCGGTTCTTTTGAGACAGCCAGTTTTTTCTTAAAAAATTAATAAAACCAAAATGAAAAGAATTGTTTTAACCTTGCTTGTTTGCTTTTGTATCCAGCTTGCTTTTGCTCAAAAAAATACACCGGTGGTCATTGCCACTTATAATATCCGTTACAACAACGCCCACGACAGCTTAAATGCCTGGCCGAACAGAAAGGAAAATGTTAAGGCATTGATCCGGTTCCACGAGTTTGATATTTTTGGCACGCAGGAAGGGTTGATAGAGCAGATCAACGGCATTTCCGAGCTGGAAGCATATGCACGCACCGGGCATGGGCGCGATGATGGTAAAGAAGCCGGTGAACATTCGGCTATCTTTTATAAGAAGGACAGGTTTAAGCTGCTGGAATCAGGTGATTTCTGGCTGAGCGAAATACCCGAAAAACCAGGCAAGGGCTGGGATGCCAAATGCTGCAACCGTATTTGTTCATGGGGGAAATTCCAGGACCAGCAAACCCGAAAAACATTTTATTTCTTCAGCGTTCATTTCGATCACCAGGGCGTTATAGCACGCAGGGAATCGGGTAAGCTGATGGTTAAAAAAATACAGGAGATCGCAAAAAATGCCCCGGTGATTTGTGTGGGTGATTTTAACTCCACTCCCGAGACAGAACAGATCAAAACCATGCAAACCATACTAAATGATTCCTATAAAGTAACCCAGGATCCTCCCTATGGTCCGGTTGGAACGTTCAATTCTTTCAGGTTTACCGCGCCCATGAAGAACCGCATTGATTATATTTTTGTGAGCAAGGGCATAAAAGTATTGAAGTATGGCGTGCTTACAGATGCAAAAGACCAGCGTTATCCTTCCGATCATCAGCCGGTGATGATCAAAGCGGTGATCAATTGATAAAATATCTGAGTATCGCCTCCGCGATCAGTGCATGCCCCTTTTCATTGGGATGATTGATCTGCGACATATAAGCATTCAGGTCATTGCCCGGATCTGCAACCTGTTTAAATGCGGCATAGCTGTTTGCGAGGCCTATGCTGTATTTTTTTGCCAGGGATCTGATCTGCAGGGCATGCTTTTCCAGCACGTTCCCGGGCTCAGAAATATGAACGCTTGTGTCGGGCGATGGCGTTAGCAGTATGATCTTGATATTTTTTTCAAGTGCCTGCCTGATCATCGCTTCCCAGGCTGATTTCGATTTATCGAGGCCAATACCGCGATCATTCAATGCATAGTCTATGAACAGCACATCCGGCTTATGGATCAGCACATCCTTTGCAAATCTTTTGCTACCGCTTTCGGAGTTTTCTCCGCCAATAGATGTGTTTATAATATTGATAACTGCATACGGATATGCTGCCTTTAGCGCTTTCAGCACCTGGTAAGGATAGGCTTCCAGTGTATTCACAACAGGTGTTTTAAAATAACCTGCCGGAACAGAATGCCCGTGAAATACAAGGTTGATCGTGTGGTTATCGGGCCATTCTTTTTTGAGTGAAGCTTTTATTTCATCCAAATAAGTAGCAGGATCTGCAATTTCTTTTTCAACCGGGGCCTGGTAAGAGCTCAGAAAGAAGAGTGCCAAAAGTAAATAAAGATTTTTCATTGTGTTATAGTTGTTTTATTAAGCGTTGAACGTGCATTTAGCTTTAGATCTTCGAATTTTATTTGGTTCTGGTGTTGAGTTAATTATAATATGTCGTTTGCCCGGGTAAATGGTCAACGGCCGATAGTGAACTCATTCACAATTCACTATTCACAAATTGATGCGGCGTATTATGGTTGACGTAACACTAATTATTTGATCATTTGTATTTCTCCGGATTTCGGATTTCCGGCTGCGGTTTTCCAGATGCTGTGCCCGGCGTCCTCGCCCGGCACTTGTTTATTATCGCCTCCCGGCGATTGCAATTTACAGTATCGCCCGGCGATATGGTAATCGTTTGTGGCGAAGACGCCACAAACAGCGATAGTTGAGACTGCATTTAGCGTAGAATTTTATATTAGAATTTTATCCGCCACAGCGGACAGGTTTGGTTCCTGTTTTTTGTTATTTATCCTTTGTATCCCTCCGGATTTTCGAATTCCCGGCTTCGGTTTTAACTTTAATCCCATTTACTTCACATATTCTTCATGCCTGGTATTGAACTGTATATAAAAATAACCTTATCTTAGAACCCGCTTACATTTAGTTTTACAAATTTGTATATACCGGAAGCTGACATGAAAAACCGGAAGATAAAGTGATTGCGACGCAACGATGCTGCCATAAGATATGTAGCCGGTATATTATAAATGGATCATTTTAAAAACCAGCTTCCCGGAAATGAAATCCTCACTCCCGTTTATTGTACTTTTATTACAGCTTTCTTTTTTGAACAATGTATATGCCGGCAAAAACCATACAATTGAAAATGACACTCCGGCAATACGCACCATTATTGTAGTATTTGATGGCTTACGGCCGGATTATATCAAACCCGAATGGATGCCCCGCTTATATGCATTCAGTAAAAAAGCAGCCTATGGTAAAGACAATCATAGTGTGTTCCCCACCGTAACAAGAGTAAATGCCGCTTCGTATGCCACAGGTTCTTACCCGGCAGCGCATGGTTTAATGGGCAATGCCATATATCTGCCGGGAGTAAACGCTCAGAAAAGCTTAAGCACGGGGAATGCCGGTAATCTCAGTCATATCATGGCTGCTACTTCCGGCAAATTGCTCACTGCTCCTTCACTGGGCGAATTGCTTCGGGCGGAAGGTGAAAAAATGTTTGTATACAGTTCCGGTACAACCGGACAGGCATTCCTGCAAAATCATACGGTTAATGGCGCTAT
>NZ_DAOMOZ010000270.1:0-5676 GCF_035444585.1 Agriterribacter sp. | reverse complement strand
GTTTTTGAATTCAAACTTTTTATACAGTTGGTTGTTTTCTTCTTTCCACATGATGATGAAGTTTATATGAGGTTTCAGGTCTCAGGTCTCAGGTTTCAGGTTTCAGGTCTCAGGTTTCAGGGATTTCAAATTTGAAATCTCAAATCAGAAATTCAAAACACCAGGTGCGTTTTGTTCCTTATCTTCTCTTTTTCCAGTTGGGTGATCAGTTGTACGCCCTGGATGTTTTTTATAGATTGCTGCAGGTAATGTATATAATGATCGTGAACATCATCGCCTTTCAGCAGCCATAAAAAGTCGAGATGCCGGAACTCGGGCAGCAGGTATTCGCCTTCAAACTGGTTATTGTATATATAATGAACGAGTGAAGTGCCGGCTTCCCCATATTCGTATACCGAGAAAAAGTATCGCCGGTTCTTCCTGGCAAGCTGTATTTCAATATCGCTGTTTAAGCGAAAATCGCAACCCAGGCACTGGTTGAGCAGCCAGCAAAACCTGTAATCTTTAACAGGCGCAACAATACCGAGTATTTTTGCGTCGGAAAAAAAATCTTCTGCAAGCACGCTATTGTCTATTGTCAGCTTCATCAGTAATTAAAACGTTTGTTGAAAGCTGCCGGCTATCAGTTTTGAGCTACCAGCTATGAGCAATATCAGGACAAGACATGTGGTTCTCACCGCTGATAGCTGACTGCTGATACCTCATACCTCACTTCACAAACGTAATATCAAACTTCAGGTCTTCATTTCCCCTTTTTACATCCACGGTTGTGCTGTCGCCGGTTTTGAATTTGCTTAACGCCTGCATATAGGTTTCCAGTGAATTAACGGTATATTCGCCCAGACGTATCACCACATCCCCGGTTTTTAAACCCGCTTTTTGAGCAGGCCTTCCGTCGCTTACACCATCTACCCTGACACCGGAACCGCTATATGTATAATCGGGCATAATACCAAGGGTAACCGAAAACTTTGCGGTTGTTGTCGTTTGCCTATCCCTTGTGCGCGTAAACGCCAGCTTATCCTTTTTGTTCAGGTCTTTTACCAGTCCGGCAATGTATTTTATGATCTGCAGCTCACCCACATAATTGATCTTATCCGCGTCGTCGGAAGGCCTGTGATAATCCTGGTGCAGCCCGGTGAAGAAAAACAACACCGGGATATCTTTCCGGTAAAAAGAAGTGTGGTCGCTCGGACCGGTACCGCTGGAATCTGTTTTAATTGAAAAAGGAAGCCTTTTCTGATCATACAATACTTCGCTCCATACCGGCGAAGTGCCATAACCGCCAACAGTAAGGGTTTTAGTGCTGTCGCTCAGCCTTCCTACCATATCCAGGTTGATCATATAGTTAACCGCAGACAGATCAATAGTGGGATGCTCTGTAAAATATTTGGAGCCAAACAATCCCAGTTCCTCACCCGAAAAAGCAATAAAGAGATAATTGTTGTTCCTTGATTTTGATCTGGACAGCAATTTGGCCAGCTCTATAACCGCAGCTGTTCCGCTTGCATTGTCATCGGCCCCGTTGTGAATTTGCTTTTGTCCGTTACGCAGCATTGAATTGCCATCCTCACCATAGCCCAGATGGTCGTAATGCGCCCCTATAATTACGGTAGAGGTTGCATTGTTATTGATATAGCCGATAACATTATGACCGGTTCTGCTGCCTTCACCAATGTCTACCTTGAGCCTTATATCATAAATAGATGAGGCATCGCCAAGATAGTTCTCCTTGCCCGTTTTGGTGAGGTAAATTACCGGTAGGGCAAGCACTTCAGATTTATCCTTTTTATTGAAATGTATATTATCCCCGTCATCACCGCTGTTGAACAGGATCAATGCCGTTGCGCCTTTTTGGCCTGCTATGCCAGCTTCTTTTTTTATATACTCGTATACATCAAAATGAGGATTTTTCCGGTTTTCTGTTATTGCAGCCTCTATGTCTTTAAACCAGGGAGCACCCCTTTCGGATAAGGAAGTGGCTACAGGTATTTCCGCTACTGATGCGTTGGCGCTGAAAGCAAGCGGAAAATAATCTTTTTGCACCATCAGCTCCTTGCCATTTACTATGAACAGCGTTGCCTTATTGATCTGTTTGCCATCTTTTATTTCAAAGGATTGCAGGAAGGTTTCCCCCTCTCCTTTAGGCAGAAGTCCCGCGGCTTTGTATTGGCCGATGATAAAATCAGACGCAGCTTTTTCACCGGGCGTGCCGGCACGCCTGCCCTCCAGTTTATCATCGGCAAGAAAATGAATGGTGGTTTTAAGGTTTTCAACGATCGCCCGGTCGGACTTTCTTAATCTTTGTGAAAAAACAAAAGCACATTGCGAAGAAAGCAGAACGAGGAATAGTATTCTTTTCATTATGGGTGAAAATTGTGTAACCATAGCGGCAAAGTTAGGATTAGTCGTTTTAAATTTCGTATATGTTCATTTTTCATGCCATATTTATATATTTTACCACTCCTTTACCGATTTCGTAACTATGGCAATCTGATTTGCCCGTATTTTTGCAAATTCCCAAAAGCCAGTATTGAAATCACAACAGCTACATATTGCATTGCTCGGAAACCCCAACAGCGGAAAAAGCTCTTTATTTAATGCACTTACAGGATTAAATCAAAAAGTAGGCAATTTCCCGGGGGTTACCGTAGATAAGAAATCCGGTGAATCTAAAATTTCCGCCGCACTTACGGCCAATATCATTGACCTGCCGGGTACCTATAGCCTGTACCCCCGGCGCAGCGACGAATGGGTTTCTTATAATGTGCTGATGAATCCCGGTTCGGCAGACACTGCGGAACTGTATGTTTTAATTGTAGATGCCAGCAACCTGAAACGCAACCTGCTTTTTGCATCGCAGATCATAGATCTTAAAAAACCGGTTGTGGTAGCCCTTACCATGATGGACATCGCTTCCAAAAAGGGGCTTACCATAGATGTGCAGGGGCTGGAGAGAGAGCTGGGCGTGCCGGTAATACCTGTGAACCCGCGCCGGGATAAGGGCATTAGTGAACTTAAAAAAGCAATTGAACAAACCGCCCGGCAGTTGTACAAACCTCCTGCAAGGAATTTTGTTGAAATGAATGATTTATCCCGGGGGGCAATAAACGACATAAAAAAAATACTTCCCCATATAAGCGATTATGCCGCCGTTCATTACCTCATTCATCACGAATCATTTGCACTGGATACCCCTATGCAGGATACGATTGAGGGAATAGAAAGAAAACATGGCTTCAACCATACCAAAGTACAGGCGGAAGAAATTACACAACGCTATACCCGCATCCGCCATATCATGCAGCAAACCGTTGTGGAGGCTGATCCAAGGGAAAAACAACGGACTACCGACCGGTTAGACCACATTTTACTGCATCGCTTTTGGGGATATGTAATACTATTGGGCGTTTTGGCCATCCTTTTCCAAAGCATTTTCTGGCTGGCGCAATACCCCATGAATGCCATTGAATGGATATTTGGAGAATGGAGCAACTGGCTCGCAGGCGTATTACCGCAAAACTGGTTTGGCGACCTGGTCGTGAATGGCCTGGTTGCAGGATTGGGCGGCATCGTAGTTTTTATACCGCAGATCATGATCCTTTTTGGACTGATCACCATCCTGGAAGACACAGGATATATGGCGAGAATTAGTTTTTTAACGGATAAGCTTATGCGCAAAGTGGGGCTCAACGGAAAAAGCGTAATGCCAATGATCAGCAGCTTTGCCTGCGCCGTACCTGCAATCATGAGCACCCGCAACATTGAAAACAAGAAGGAGCGGCTGCTTACCATTATGGTAGCCCCCTTAATGAGCTGCAGCGCCAGGCTTCCCGTATATATCATTTTAATATCACTGGTTATACCCAATACCTATTACTGGGGCTTTATAAGTTTGCACGGACTGGTAATGACCGGACTTTACCTCCTTGGAGTGGTAATGGCTCTTGTGGTATCGTACGTAATGAAATGGTTTATACGCATTAAAGAAAAAAGCTTTTTCATTCTCGAATTACCGGTTTACCGGGCGCCGCGCTGGAAAAATGTTCTCGTGATAATGGTGGAAAAGGCAAAGATCTTTGTATTTGAAGCGGGCAGGGTAATTTTGGTGATCTCCCTTATTCTCTGGGCATTGAGCACGTACGGCCCTCCGAAAAGAATGGAAGCTGTTGAAACACGTTATGAACAACTGGCTTTGCAGCAACCAGACAATGCGCAGCAACTGGGGGAAGAAAAAAGAACAGCGCTCCTTGAAAATTCCTATGTAGGTATACTGGGCAGAACCATTGAGCCTGCTATTAAGCCACTGGGATACGACTGGAAGATCGGCATTGCTCTTATTACTTCTTTTGCGGCACGTGAAGTGTTTGTAGGCACAATGGCCACCATTTACAGTGTTGGAGGCAACGCCGATGAAAATGATATGACGCTGAGAGAGAAAATGAAAGCTGCCACATGGACAAACGGAGCAAAAATTTACACACTTGCTGCCGGTGTATCCCTGATGGTGTTTTATGTATTTGCCATGCAATGTATGAGCACCCTTGCTATTGTGAAACGGGAAACACGTTCGTGGAAGTGGCCGCTCATCCAGTTGATTTACATGACGGGGCTGGCCTATGTTTTAAGCTTCCTGGCCTACAATTTATTAAAATAATAATGTTCCCTCCACCCGATTTAGTATCTTGAAGTATGAATTGCAAACTATTATACAGGCTTTTGCCTTTTGTGCTTGTCGTTTTTATCGCCTGCTCCGGTCCCGATAAGCCGGCCGATACCGGTAATACCTCCGACTCAACAGATATACCGGAGCCGGAAACCGTTATGGAACAACCGGATACGGTTCTTTTCTGGACAGTAGATATAGAACAGAAATTAAAAACGAGGGTGTATAAAGATAGCATGACCATTACCGAACCGCAGAGCATTGTTAACGGTATCAATTCCATTTACCCTTCTATCCGCCTGGAGTTCCTCAAACTTTCGGGAGACACGGTATACACGCATATTGACAGCTCCTTTACTTTCGCTAACGACATGGGTTCTTTTGGCGCGTCTGAATATATCTCAACCGTTGTGATCAACCTTACCATGCTTCCCGGTATCAATTATGTAAACCTCGATTTCCCCGAAGGCAGCCATGCTACACCCGGCGTATTTCCCAAAACCGGGTATGCCGCTTATAAGGAAAAGGAAGAGTAAAAAAACGCACACTCTTTATTTAAGAATAGTTATAACTCCTTACGGAGCATAAGCTGCAGAGCACCCCCGTAAAATGGCAGGGAAATGCCGGCCAGGCGCTTTCACGCTCCACTGATAATTTTCAGTATATTTACCTTTTTCATATCGCGATGAGAACCTGGAATTTCGGAATTATAGGGGCCGGCATGGTGGCCGACTTTCATGCCAGATCTATTCAGCATCTTAACAATGCCCGCCTGGCAGGAATTTGCGGTGCAGGGTCTGGCAGGGCAGCCGTACTGGCAAAGCAATACAATTGCCCGGAGTTTAACGACTATCATGCCATGCTGCGCAACCCGGAGATAGACATCGTTACTATAGCCACGCCCAGCGGCATGCACATGGAGCCCACGGTAGAAGCCGCCTTACAGGGTAAGCATGTGTTGTGTGAAAAGCCGCTTGATATTTCGCCGGAAAGAATTGATGCAATGATCG
>NZ_DAOMOZ010000269.1:0-5714 GCF_035444585.1 Agriterribacter sp. | reverse complement strand
ACGGTAGATTTTCAACCGAACTTCGATGATTCGGAAAAGGAGCCAACCATTCTTCCCACCCGGATTCCGCAGTTGCTTGTGAACGGATCGAGTGGTATTGCCGTGGGCATGGCTACCAATATGATGCCGCATAATCTTTCGGAAGTAATTGACGGCTGTATCGCTTATATTGACAACAAGGAAATCACCATTGAAGAGCTCACCAAAATCGTAAAGGCGCCCGATTTCCCGACCGGCGGTATTATTTACGGCTACGAAGGCATCAGGGCGGGCATGCATACCGGCAGGGGCAGGGTAGTGATGCGGGGCAAATTGCACGTAGATACCAAGCCCAGCGGCAGAGAGCAGGTCATCATTACCGAAGTACCCTATCAGGTAAGCCGCGATGCGCTCACCAACAAAATAGGAGAGCTGGTAAATGAAAAGATCATTGACGGCATTGCACATGTAAACAACGAATCAAATGACAAAGAGGGCACAAGAATAGTGATTGATCTGAAGCGGGATGCCATTGCTAACGTGGTCATCAACCACTTATACAAGCATACCGAGCTGCAAACTTCTTATGGTATCAACAATGTGGCTATTGTAAAAGGAAGACCCAGGCTGCTCAATCTTAAAGACCTGATCAGCGAGTTCGTGGAGTTCAGGCATGAAGTGGTGACCAGGCGTGCGCAATATGAATTGCGGGAAGCGCAAAAGAAAGCGCACTTATTGCAGGGATACCTGATCGCTTTGGATCATCTTGATGAAGTGATTTCACTGATCCGCAATTCGGCCACACCCGATATAGCGCGGGAACGGCTGGTAAACGCCGGCTGGGGGCTCGATGAAGTGCAGGCCAAAGCCATACTGGAGCTGCGGTTGCAGCGCCTTACCGGCATGGAGCGCGAGAAGATAAAAGAAGAGTTTGATGAAATAATGAAGCAGATCGCATACCTCACGGAGTTACTGGGCAATGAAGGGATGCGGTATGACCTTATTAAGAAGGAGCTTATAGAAATAAAAGATAAATTTGGCGATGCCCGTAAAACCGAGATCCAGTACCTCGCCGATGAGATCCGCCTGGAAGACCTGATCGAGGAAGAAGATGTGGTAATAACGATCTCTCACCAGGGTTATATCAAAAGAACATCTGCCACGGAATACCGCCAGCAAAACAGGGGTGGTAGAGGGGCTATAGGCGGCCGCACCAAGGTAGAAGACTGGATCGAACATCTGTTCGTAACGTCTACCCACCATACCATGCTGTATTTTACAGAAAAAGGGCGCTGTTTCTGGCTAAAAGTATACCAACTGCCAGAAGGAGATAAAACCAGCAAGGGCAGGGCGATCCAGAACCTTATCCAGCTACCGCCCGACGACAAGGTGCGCACTATTTTAGACGTGAAAAATTTAGATGATGAAGCATTTATAAAGAGCCATTATATTGTACTTTGCACAAAAAAGGGTACTATTAAAAAAACACTTTTAGAAGATTTTAGCAGACCCCGTGCAACCGGAGTTAATGCTATTACCATCGTAGAAGGAGATGAATTGCTGGAAGCAAAAATGACCGATGGCAGCAGCGAGATCATGATGGCGGTAAAAAGCGGGCGGGCTATCCGTTTCCCCGAAAGCAAAGTGCGGCCAACCGGCAGGGGGGCTATAGGCGTTGCGGGCATAGAAGTAGACAATATGCATGACGAAGTGGTTGGCATGATTTGTGTCAAAAAAGACGATAATTCCAGAACGGTACTGGTAGTAAGTGAAAAAGGCTTCGGGAAGCGTACAGCCATTACCGATGAAACCGGTGAAGAGGTATACAGGATAACCAATCGCGGCGGCAAAGGCGTAAAAACAATTAATGTAACCGGTAAAACGGGCTCTTTGGTCGGTATATTGGATGTAACGGAAGATGAAGACCTGATGATCACCTGCAGATCAGGCATTACCATACGGATGGCGGTGAGCCAGGTAAGCCGGCAGGGAAGAGCCACCCAGGGTGTAAAGCTGATAAGACTTGACGAAGATGACGCTATAGCAGCCATTACAAAGCTGGCGCGCTACGAGGTTGAGCACAACGATGATCTGTCAGAAGGAGAGAATAGCGCCACCACTGAAAAACCTGTTGAATAAATACAAACGAATGATCAGTAAGCTGTTTGATAAATTTTTTAAACAACCAACAATATGAAGAAAATAATGCTCATCGCCCTGATGGCAGGGTGGACATTGGGTCTTTCGGCGCAAAGCCTTAACAAGGTGAAAGGCATGCTGGAAGACAAAGAACTGGATAAAGCCAAACAAGGAATTGACGCTTTGCTGACCACTCCCAAAAATCAAAAAAATGCGGAAGTGTGGTACACCAAAGCAAAGATCTATGGCGCCATTGCGGCAAGCGACCAGTTCAAAACACTGGTGGCCGATGGAAGAACAGAGGCTTTCGAGGCCATTAAAAAGGCCCAGGAAATAGATAAAAACAAAGCCACTACCTTATTAACGGTAGACAGCTATAAACCCATTTACGATTTATATGGCAGCTATTTTGATGCCGCTGCCAGCCAGTACAATGCCGAGAAGTATGAAGATGCCCTGGCAAATTTCAAAAAAGCAGGTGAGATCGGCGGTTACATTTTCGAGCAGGGCTGGGGTTTGTACAAGCTGGACACTACCCAGGTATATTATACTGCACTCTCTGCCATGAATGCCAAAAAAGACGATGAAGCTGTTGCCCTGTTCCAGAAGCTGGCCGATGCAAAAGTAGCCGCCAAACCCGAGCATGTAACTACCTATCGCTACCTGGCTAAATATTACCTCGATAAAAAAGATATCCCAAACATGCAAAAGTATGTGGCGCTGGGTCGTGAATTATACCCCAAGGATGATTACCTGCCTTTGGTTGAATTTGACTACCTGCGGAGCCAGGGCGACAAAAAAGCCATTTATGCCAAGTACGAAGAGCTGATCGCCGCCAATCCCGAAGGGTTCGACATGATCCTTGATTATGCCAATGAGCTGTTCAATGAAACACATGTAAGTGATGCAAAAGACAGGCCTGCAGATTATGCAGAACGTTGCGAAAAAATAGAAGAATTGTATAAAAAGGCGCTCGCATTAAAGCCGGATGCGCTGGAAGCCAACCTGAACCTTGCCAAGCATTATTTTAACCAGGCATTGTTCATAGAAGAAGATGCCGATAAAATAAAAGGCAAAGCGCCTGAAGACCTGAAGAAAAAAGAAGAGCTGAAAGCACAGGTTGTGGCTTTATGCGACAAAGCCATTCCTCCGTTTGAAGTGGTGTTCAAAGAATACGACAATAAGGAAACGCTGAAGCTGTCGGAAAAATCTGAATTTAAATCGGCCTGCAATAACCTGGCTTACTGCTACGACAGGAAAGGTGATAAAGCCAAATCCGATTTCTACCAGAAGAAATACGATGAGATCGATCAAAGGCAATAATTGATTTCGCTTATACTGAAAAGGGAAGGTCTGTGACTTTCCCTTTTTTTATTAACCCGTATCCGTAGGTTTCCGCGTGCTTATAGGAAAGTAAGATCGTTTTGAATTAAGATCTGCAAGGACAATAGCAGGAGGTTCTTCCTGCTATTTTTTTGGCGACTTTCAGTCAGGGCGAGTTTTTCATTTTATCTATTTAACATAATATAAATTATAGGAAAAAATGAATAATTTTAACATAAATCCTTTATTATTAAACATAAATACATGTATTATAAATTTAAATTTATTAAAAAATCACGGCATTTCTTCAAAATTTGCCTGAAATTTAAACTTTGCAGGATCCAGCTAACCTTTGAACGTAGCGTTATACGCCGAAAAAGGATTAAAGCGAAGCCGGAGCACATCCGTAAAAAAAAATAAAAATACTCCGTGAGTAAAAATTTGGCACTGCGGGGATGTATTGCTTCTTTAAACCAAAAGAACAGCCTCCGGATTATGTTATATGTCATTGAACCGTTGCACTTCCGATTTGGTGATAATGATCTTTCCATCCTGGTATGTTATATCAATGGTATGACCGGCTCTGAAGCCGGAATCCTGCAGCCATTTGCCGCACAACCGAATAACCGGGAAAGATACATAAGGTCCGTATTCGCGGTCGAATGCTTTATTGCATACGGTGAGGCGTCTTGTTTTGATGTTATTGGGCATAGCAAACTATTTGTGCAGCAAATCAACGAAGCCCCTATCCTGTATCCTACATGGTGAACCTGTATTTAACGGCTTGTCATATAGTAATTTACCAGTATGTTACCGGATATTTTTTTGTAACTTTCCGCTTAAACTAAAAGAATGCCTGGAAGAGAAAGACAAAATGATGGTTGGAATTGAAGATATCGGTTAAATAAGTAATTATTTGAACGTGCCACGTGCCATTGGGGTAACAGAAATGCCGGGGGTTAAAAAACAGCCGGGAAATTGTATCTCTGGAAAGGAAATGTGAATGGAACATGTCAAAAATGAACTACAACATATCATTCTTGGAAATGAATCGCCTGGCTCAAAAAGCAAACTCAAAAAAGCCCAGGCTTTCCTTAGAAGAAATGCGGAAGCAGGCTTCTATGATCAGGAACAGCAGTACCTCAAAAGTGAAGAAGCAGCACAACTGATTACATTTGCACAAACTGAAGACCTGATATATCAGCCGAAAATCAATGAAGCGTTTTTCATAAGTGCCGGCGCAGAGCAAAGAGTATACCGGTACGACGATTACAAGGCAATACTTTTTAAGCGTATCTGTTACGATTTCATAGAGTGGAATGTTGGAGTGAAAGTTACTTATCCGGTTGGTTTGTATCTTACTGTGCAATACTTGTGAATTACAACCATGTTACCGGATAAATGCATAACTTACTGTATCAAAAAAAATTATATTTGTCCTATGACGCACACTTCAACACCCGACCGTAAAGTACACCAGGGCCGCAACGTAAAACGCTTCCGTGAAATGATGGGCATTAAGCAGGATGCCCTGGCTGCCGACTTAGGCGATGACTGGAACCAGCAAAAGATCTCTCTCCTGGAGCAAAAAGAAACAATAGACCCTACCCTGCTGCAACAGGTATCTGCCGCTCTGAAAATACCTGCCGAAGCAATTCAGAATTTTGATGAGGAGCAGGCGGTGAATGTGATTGCTAATACATTTGGTGATTATGCTTTTAACTACGGTACAATGCATGTTCATCCTATTGATAAATTGGTTCAATTACATGAGGAAAAGATTGCATTGTATGAACGGATGTTGAAGGAGAAGGATGAAATGATGGCGAGGTTGGAGGGGCTCATCGGGAAAAAATAAATCGCTTGCAAACCCATCATTAACGCCATGGCTACAGCTAAAAAAGCGATTAAAGCAGCACACTCCCAAAAAGCTACCACTGCAAAAAAGGTGAAGGTAAAGAAAAAGGTGGCAAAAAAGGATACTGTTGCAAGTGTTACAGCAACACCCCGGCGTGCCAAAATAATGGTAGGTTCATCTGTATACGGGTTTGAAGATCAGCTTTCCGCTATTGTAGCGCAGCTTACAACGCTGGGGTATGAAGTATTAAACTACCACCTGCAAAGCAGGTGGATTTATGGGCAAAGCCATAGGCTAAGTTCCAAGGTCAAAGTCGAAGTCCTGTTGGTTACTTTCCTCTTTGCGCTCCTCTCCTTCCTCGTATTTCACATATCGCCTTATCATATCTTCATTTATTCCTACGGTATTCACAAAA
>NZ_DAOMOZ010000268.1:0-5780 GCF_035444585.1 Agriterribacter sp. | reverse complement strand
AAAAATAGAAAATATTAATCATCAACCTTTTACACCGATGTAACTGCAATGTGGGCTAAACCCTGGAGAACCGGATACCAATATAATGCATTTTTTTGATAAAAAAGAGCCCGGAGAAGAGGACTCCTCCAGGCTTACATCAATCCTTTATCATTGCAATCTTAATCAATAAAAACAATTATTCCGGGGAAAAAGTAAGGATTTACAGGGTTATAAGTGTAAACATGCGGGGCTGTAATGTTTTCTTCTTAACAAGCCTGCTTACTCTCCGGCAGTTTTCTTTACCTTCTCTTGTAATGAACAATTATTTAAGCGCTCACAGCCTTGTTAACCAGTGTAGCGGCTTCACTCAGCAGTATTGCGGATTGCACTTTAAGACCACTTTCTTCAATTAATTTTTTTGCCTCTTCTGCATTGGTGCCCTGCAAGCGTACAATAATAGGAACCTGTATATTTCCTATTGAATTATAAGCGTCTATAACGCCCTGGGCAACGCGGTCGCAGCGTACAATGCCGCCAAATATATTAATGAGGATCGCTTTTACTTTAGGATCTTTCAAAATAATGCGGAAGCCGGCTTCCACGGTTTGCGCGTTGGCTGTGCCACCCACATCAAGAAAGTTCGCAGGCTCACCACCGCTCAGCTTGATCATATCCATGGTAGCCATGGCCAGCCCGGCGCCATTTACCATACAGCCTACATTGCCGTCTAACTTTATGAAGTTAAGATTGTATTTGTGCGCTTCTACTTCCGTAGGATCTTCTTCACTGATATCACGCAAAGCCTCCAGGTCGGTATGCCGCATCAAAGCATTGTCATCGAGGTTCATTTTGCAGTCTACCGCAATAATTTTTTCATCGCTGGTTTTAAACAATGGATTTATTTCAAGCATGCCGCAATCAAGCTCCACGTACGCTTTATATAAATTGGTAACGAATTTCACGCAATTCTTAAAAGCCGCTCCGCTTAGTCCCAGGTTGAAAGCAATTTTACGGGCCTGGAAAGGAAGCAAACCACCTGAAGGGTGAACCCATTCCTTAAATATCTTATCGGGTGTATCATGGGCTACCTGCTCAATATCCATACCCCCTTCCGTGCTGTACATGATCACATTTTCTCCCCTGCTGCGGTCGAGCAGTATAGAAAGATAAAATTCCTTTACGGGATTAGGTCCCGGGTAGTATACATCCTGCGCAACCAGTACTTTGCTTACCAATTTGCCTGCAGGTCCGGTTTGTACGGTTACCAGGGTGCGTCCGATAATATTTCCGGCAATGTTTTTGATATCTTCTGCGCTTTTACCAACGGCCACGCCCCGTTGTTCTGAACCCTGTATCCTGCCTTTTCCGCGACCACCGGCATGGATCTGCGCTTTAACTACTGCAAAATTGTTCCCATAATGCACTTTCAGTTGTTTGTATGCTTCTTCCGCTTTTTCGGCGGTATCAACGGGTATGCCATCCTGAACGGGAACATTGAATTTTTTCAGCAGCTCTTTAGCCTGGTATTCGTGCAAGTTCATGTGTAAAAATTTCAGCGAAAATAACGCAGAAAGAGGGAATAGAAAAATTGAGATGGATGCCGGTCAGGTGCAGCGCTCTTTGAAGCACTTAAGAGAAGCGTTGAAAATAATACGGGGAAAATTGTTATAGCGAAGAGAAATAAAAAAAGCAACAGAAAACGGAGAATATTTTTCAGGTTGTGAAGGGGATCAGTCTGAGAAGCTTATCCCATTTCCTGTTGCTGTTAAGGTTGCAATGATTTAAACGGACGGTTAAAATGCACTGCGGCTTTCATTCGGGTATTGGATTGGTGTTCGTCGGACAGCTGTGGTTTTTACAAGGTATCGGACCGGTGGTTTTCGAGATATTGGATGTAAGGTTAGGAATTGGATTGGTTAAGGATCTATCGGATTTGTTACACAAAGGAACGATGTTCAGCCATCCCGGAAAATAGGTCTGCCTATCATTGTTTAGTCATTGTTTCACTACAGGGCGGGAAAATTACGATAAAAGCATGGTAAGCATTTACCCGTAGCAGTGTATGTACTGTGCGTTTTGCAATGTATAACGCTGTAGAATACAACATTGGTGCAGGTAGCCGCGGTCGTATTTATGCAGGATTTTTCATTGAATGCACGGAAAAATACGAACTGCATATTGAGAACACGAGCGACTTTATTATTTAAAGTGCATGATTTTTATCCTGTAAGCCTGTTTCAAATTGAGATAAGATAACGAAAGGCGTGTGCTGTTGATGCCGGCGGTGGGTATTTAAGGACAAAAGGATTGAGGCTGTTTAAAACAATGAAAGCTGCGTATGCCTGGCCGATGCCTGTTTTGGCAAATATTCCGATTCATCTGTAATGCAGTAAACAGGGGTTTCGTGGTAGCGTGATGCCACAACAATGGTAGTACCATTGGCTTCTTTATTGAAAATCTGTTCAACCAATTCAGGGCTGTTGTTGTTTTTAGACAAATGCGATAGTATCAGGTGTGTCAAATGCTTTGATCTGTACTGCGTAAATAATTCAAGAGCCTGCACATTCGACAAATGCCCGTTGCCTCCGCTGATGCGTTTTTTTAAATAATAAGGATAGCTGCCATTGGCAAGCATATCCTCACAATAATTCGCTTCCAGAAAAACAGAGTGGCATTGGCTGAAGTGGCGGATAACATGGGTGCATGAATTGCCGATATCGGTAAAAACGCCTACTTTAACGCCGTTGCTGGATACTACAAAGCTGTGCGGATCGCAGGCGTCATGACATTTGGGGAAGGCAGTGATCATTAAATTCCCAATGGTTACCGGCTGCTGCGGAACAAAACTTTGAACAAGATGTTCTTCAACCAAAATGGATGCAGCACGCAAAGTGGTATCTGTGATGTATACAGGAAGCTGAAATTTTTTAGACAATACCGGTATGCCGTTGATATGATCAGAATGTTCATGAGATACGAAGATCGCTTTAACCAGGCCCATGTCCAACCCCAGGCGCTTCATTCTTTTTTCGGTTTCCCTGCAGGAAATACCTGCATCAATCAATACGGCTTCGTTCTCATTGCCTATATAGTAACAGTTGCCATTGCTGCCCGAATTTAAAGATGTAATGTAAAGCGGCATAGTCCGCAAAAATAAGAAAGAGCGCTAATGGATGCGTTACAATTATTTCCACATCCTTATTTTGCCTGCAATTGAAAATGCTCCACTTTATTTTTAATGGGTTTGATCGTTTTCAGATATGCATAAATGGCTCTCAGGTCGGTGGTATCCATTCCCGCGTACATTGACCATGGCATAATGGTGTTCACCTGGTCGGGCGCAAGCTTAGCTACATTTGCGGGATCGGTATAAGACCTGAAGCGGGCTATAAACGCATCCTCCGTCCAGTTGCCGAGCCCGGTTTCTGCATCAGATGTAATGTTAGCGGAGCGAACGACCCCGTTCCCCATTTGAAATTCCCTGCCCCCTGCGTATGCCAGTTCGGGGATCGGCTGACCTTTCTTTACCTGGGTATGGCATTCAATACAAGCCGCAATGGTAACAATATAATGGCCATAATTTACCAGGTCTGTTTTCACAGGGCGTTCCAACGGAACTGCGTTGGCAGGAATGGTATTAAGTATAAAATTCATTGGAAAATCTATGCTGCGCTGAGGTATTTCACTTTTAATGGGCGAAAGCTGCCGCAGGTACGCGATGATATCGTATACGTCTTCCTTATCCATTTTGCCATAGTGCAAATAAGGCATTACCGGAAATAACGCGTTCCCGTTTCTGTCTACACCGGTGGTTATAGTGCGGAAAATTTCTCCATCGGTCCATGATCCAAGGTTTTCAGGCGTAATATTTCTTGAATAAAAAGTCCCCGGAAACCCTACTTCTCTCCCGAAGTATTCTCCTCCCTTTCCCAATGTGCCTGGTAAAAGCGGACCCGTAAAGCGGCCCCAGTCGCGGGTTGAATGGCAATCCATACAAACAGCTACATGATTGGCCAGGTATTCGCCGTGTTTAATGCGTTCAGGCGTCACCGTTACAGAGAGGGTGGGTGACGGTTCTACATCGGGCAGGGCAAATTTTAAATATCCGGCTATACCCGCAATTGCGATGACAAGAATGAGAAAAATGATCAGGAAGACTTTTTTCATTGACGTATAGTTAAAGGTTGAATAGAAGAATTACGAGGTAAGCAAATTGTTGGGCGGATCCGGCAGGAGACAAAAATAACACATCCTGAATTATTTATATAATTTTTTATTGAAATAATTGAATAAAATTCATGCAATATTAAGGATAGTTGAACAAAAGGCAACTGATCGCAACAAAACTTAAATGGTTTTCTGTTTCCCCGGAATGGTGATAAATTTCCCCAGGTTGATGGCTATAATTATGGAGAGAACCTTTTTAAAACAAAAAAGTATAATTCGAAATAAGCGGGTAAGGTTTTTGTAGCTTTGTTCTTATGCTTTTATAACTTAAAAAATTTATTGCTATGAATTTTCGCTTCATTAACCAACGATCATTGTGTATGTTAGCCCTTTTACCGGCTGTTGCGCTTGTTTTTTCCTGTAACAATCCATCAGATACTGCTGAAACAACTGTAGATAGCACAAATGTAATGGATCCGGCTACCGATGCTGCTGCTGTTCCCCTCGTAAACCATGCCGAAGCTGTACTGACCGGCACTTATGCCGACACTACTGTATCCGGTACCGCAAAGTTTGATGCAGATGATAACGGCAAAGTAAAAATGGAACTGGAAATAACCATTCCCGCTAAAGCCGGAAAAAGTGTAGCCGTTCATATACATGAACATGGCGATTGCGGCGACAATGGAAATATGTCGCACGGGCACTGGAATCCAACCAACAAACAACATGGTAAATGGGGAAGCGCCGACTTTCATTCGGGTGATATAGGAAATGTGCAGTTAGACAACCAGGGAAAGGGTACGCTTACGCTTGAAACTGATTTATGGACGCTGGGCGGAGGTCCTGAAAAGAATATCTTGGATAAAGCGCTTATTGTGCATGGCGGTACGGACGATTATACATCGCAGCCATCCGGCAATGCCGGTACCAGGATAGGATGCGGAGTCATCAAGTAAACGGCCGGCCGCATCAAGGTTTTGAATTCGTTACTTATTGATACTATTATTGCCGTTAACATAAGTATATGCTTAATGTTAGCGGCAATTTTATGCAAAAAAGGAAGCAACTGTTGGATGTATTGCAACAGGATGAACCTGCTGGCATTCCGGAATGGCTGAAACAGGAAGTTCATAAACGCATTAAGAAATACAAGTAAATATCCCGAACTACTCATTGAAGAAAAACAGGTATTGAAAATAATAGATAAAATGTAATGCCCGGGTTTAAAGTTGCCTGTTCTCCCGGATCGCTGCAGGAGATAAATCGCATCGTTGACCTGGTACAATACATCTGCCAAAGGCCTGGGCGACCGATTCAAAAAAAATCTGCTCACCGAAATTGCCGCCATTAAACAAAACCCGTTTGCGAGGTCTTTTCGCTATGATGAAGTCCGCTTTGCCGTGGTGAAAAAATTTCCTTATGCGGCTCATTATACTATTGACGAACAAGATCGTCTTATTAAGATACAAGCCGTTCCCGGCTTTGCCCAGGATTCGGAGATGAATTGGAAAATGAAATTTCCAAATTCATAACCTGAAATAGTATAAAAAACTGCTGCTTTCCCAAGTAACTTCTTTAGTACACCTTAGAAACCCACCGTCTTTGACGGTGGTAATGTTCGTTAGGCT
>NZ_DAOMOZ010000267.1:0-5799 GCF_035444585.1 Agriterribacter sp. | reverse complement strand
CATGCCTCACCCTGTCGTTGGTGAGCAATATCAGCTTTGGATACTGCATCATTAATATAAAATTATCCAGCCCCGACTGGTGATTGCAGATGACCATAGCAGGCTTTGAAAAATCCTCGCCCAAAGGATTAATGATCGTTTTTTTAACATTGCCCATTATATAAATGAGCGATCTTGAAAACCGGGCAATAGCCACATGAAAAAAGTACTTACCTTTTTCTTTATTAAAAGGGTTGCATTTTACCAGCACAAAGCCCAGCATGGCCAAAATAATGCTGCCACCAATAAACCACACATGAGCAAATGCAGATTTGCATAGTCCGAAAAAAGTCCAGGGAAACAATTTCTTCTGTGTTCTGTTCCTGATCAGCACAGAAAATAAAAAGGGAATGCATACCTGGGCTACCAGCACCACACATAGTATTCCAATAACGGAAATGGTGGCAATGGAACGCAGGGCGGGATGTTGGGCAAAGATGAGCACACCAAGACCCGTAACAGTGGTAATAGCCGAAAGCAGGATGGATGACTTAAAAGAAGAAAGATTCTTTTTACCGGTTTTATACTCCTGCAACAAGCCATCCATTATAAAAATACTATAGTCATCACCCAAGCCAAAGATGAGCGTGGATACAATAATGTTAATAATATTGAATTTTATACCCGCTATGCCCATTATGCCCAGGATCCATATCCAGCTCACCAGCATCGGCAAAAAAGCCATCAGCGCCAGCTCTATCCTTCCATAGGTTACCAGCAAAACAAAAAATACCAGCAGGGAAGTAATAAGCGCTATACTGGTAAAATCGGCATTGATGAGCTCCACAAATTTGCCCGTGAGGTATTGCTTGTCTAATATGGTAACGCCGGGCTTGCTTTCAAAGGCATCGTATACAGCCGTTTTGTTTTGTGCGGGCACTTTCAACAGGGTTACAACAGTAGTGTTACCCTGTTCTTCGGTAATATAATCATCCAGGAAGGTTTTGCGAACAGTCGTTATGGTAGCTTCATCTGTCACCTCAAACGACTTGTCAAGCAATGATGCAAAGCGGTTAAAAGCTGTAGCGCTGTACCCGAGCGCTGTACCCTGCTGTTTCAATACCAGCAACAACTGCTGCTTTTTTTGGGGTGTCCAGTAGTTATTCCACCGTGCGATCCTTTGTTTTTGCAGGGTATCAGAAATAAGCAATGAGGATACTCCCGAATATTTAGTAATGATATCCTTTTCTATAAACCGGTCTATCTTTTCTGCCAGTTCTTCATTAAGCACCAGCGCATCGTTGAGTGTTTTTCCTTCGGCAACAAGATAAACCGACTGCAGGGCGGTTTCATTTATCCTGTTCAGCCTGGCCTCTGCCTTCTTCAAATGCTCCGGCATAAAGTTCATATTGTTCAGCTCTGTTTCAAAGCCCACCCGTCCGGAAGTATATATAAAAACAACAGTGAGCACTGCAATACCCGTTAGTATATATTTGTTGTGGTCGGGACGCAGGGAAGCTATCCTGTCAATCCAGGAATGTTTTGCTGCGGCGCTGACCTGGTATTTTTTCTGTGAGGGAAGAAAATGGGGTAGAAAGATCAGCGAGCAAAGAGAGGCGCCAATAAGGCTGAATCCCGCAAAAAGACCAAGGTCCTTCAGCATATCGGATGCTGCAAAGTTCAAACAAAAAAAACCACCGATGGTAGTAATGCCACCCAGCGTAAGGGGAAAAGCCAGGTCATTTATTACCTTCCGGATATTGCCCGTATGGCGGTAATGATTAAATACATGGAGAGAATAGTTTACGGCTATACCTAAAATAACTGAACCTGTTCCAATAGCAATAACGGAAATGCTTCCCCGTATGAAATATACAGCCATCAAAGCAAACAGGGCTCCAAAAACAACGGGGATCATGATCAGCACAGGCGCAGCCACCCGCTTAAAATAAAGCCCGATAAAAACGATCAAAAAAACAACGGTAGCCGTTTGTGTAAATAAAGTATCTTTTTCCAGTTGGGCAGCGTTACCGGCCGAAACTGCTGTTGCGCCAAAATACGAGACATCAATACCGGGGAAAGTTGTTGCCTGCGAAGCTGTCAGGCTGTCCAATCCCTTCAAAAAAAAAGCATTTCTCCCCGTATTATTCGGTGGATATACCGGCGTAATAAAAAGCAGCAGGTTTTTATGATCCCTGGTTATTACCGCATTGTCGTACAATTCAAAATTTTCATCATACTGGAGCTGTTGCAGCTTCCTGAGCGCAATAAAGGAAATACCCACGGGATCATTGCTGATCATGTTCTTAAAAGCGATACCTGCAGGGGAAGTAAGGGTTTGAATATTCCGCTGGAGCGTTTGGTTAATGACATCCGGAGCAATAAGGCTGTCAATAGTAGCATAATCCTGCGCTGTAAGATAAACGGGAAGGTGCTCATTGATCACATCGAACATAGCCATCGTTACTTCATCATCTACCTTATAGCTTATTTTGCTTATATAGGATGAAAGCCTTTGTTGCACCTGTGTTACAAAATCATCAGCAAAAGCAACCAGGCTGTCCGGCTCCGTTAGGGCAGTATCTTTCAATGAAACCATTACCACCAGCTTATCCATGAATTTGGAATGCCGAAAAACTTGGTTCAGCTTTTCAACCTTATCATCTTTGGGAAGTATTTTGGAAATGTCTTCTTCAAACTTCAGCTGAACGGCAAAAAAGGCCGATGCCACTAAGCAAACAAAGAAAAGCAGGTACAGTTGCCATCTGCGTTTTTGAAAATAACCATATATGCCGGCAAAAATTTTCTGCATATCATCGTTGCATTAAGCTGCCACCCCGTTTTTTTTTCTGAAAAATGTAAGCAGGGCCCATGTCAGCAGTCCGCACAATATACCCAAAGCAATGGCCAGTGTTATGCTGCCGTAAAGGTATTGCCGGAAATCGTTTTTTACCGATTCAAATGTGAGGTCGCTTGCCAGGGTCAAATTCCCGCCCCCGTTCTTCATCCATACTGCACCGGTTTTGTAGCTGAAAAAGATGATCAGCGGAATCAATGGCGGTATGCTGATATTGGCTGCTATTATGACCAGTGCTTTATTCAGCTTTAATACAACAGATAAAAATATGGCGGTCACCAACTGAAAGCCCCATACAGGCATTATGCCCATGCATATGCCCAGTGCAACAGAAAATGCTTTTATATGATGCGGCTCATTTACATTAAACACCTCGTCCCTGAAAAACGCGCCCCAGTTCCTTTTCTTAAAAAGCGAACGGAGAAAGTTCCGCGGTTTGATGTATAAAAATGCAACCAGCACCAGCAAAGCATTCAACAGGCTGATCCTGAAAAAATCTTTAAATGGCCTGAAATGTGATATCCTTTCTTCTTTTGGGGCATAGTATACCGAAACCGGAACAGATTCAATTTTAATTCCTTTCCAGGCGGCCCTCACCAGCACTTCAATTTCAAACTCATATTTGCGGGTAAAGAAATGTATATCTTTCATTAATGCCACAGGGTAAAGCCGGTAGCCCGATTGTGTATCGGGCGCATTGATGCCCGTTTCTATCTTAAACCAAAAATTGGAGAACTTGTACCCGAAGCTGCTTTTTCCCGGAACGGAAGACTGGTCCATATTGCGGGCGCCTATTATTATAGCGTTTTTTGATAATTTTAATTTATCCATAAATACCGGCAGGTCTTTGGCAAAATGCTGGCCGTCCGAATCAATAGTAATGGCATGTGTGTAGCCCAGCTCAAGCGCTCTTTCAAAACCTTTCTGCAATGCCCGGCCCTTACCTTTATTTTTTGGATAGCTGACAATGTTAATATATGGGAAAGACGCTAAAATCGAAGCCGTATTGTCGGTAGAGCCGTCGTTTACCACGATAATATTATGGGTATGAGCAGCCACATCCGCTATTACGGCCGGCAGCGTATCCGCATTGTTGTACGTAGGAATAATTACACAGGTACGATACTGGTTGAAAACCTTGCTTGGAGATGCTTTATCACTCATTTAAAATATTGGTAAGATTAACTGCCGCGCAAAGATAAATATTTAATACAGGAGGCATACCCCCCTCTGCCGTTTTATTCGGGCAAACGCATCTGAATTATGAAATTGTAAAAAGAAGCATAGTTAGTGCTTTAAGATAAGATTTACTTTTTCCTGGTAATTTTTAGCTTCATAATTTCACGCAAAGGCGCAAGGACGCAATGAATAATAATGTTTCAGTTTCATAATTTCTCACAAAGGCGCAAAGGTTTATAAATTGTTCACCACTCGTTTAAAGCCATCTTTTATAAGGTCAACATTAAAATTAATCATAAGTCCAAGTTTTATATTCGTAAGCCGCAAATAAGTAAGTAATATTTTGTAGTGAACAGGTGCAACCGTTAATAAATCTGCGGTTGCCTCCATCAACAAATGTTGACCGCCAAAATCAGATTGAAGCATGCCGGAGCTCTCTTCGCTTCAGCTCCTTTTTGATCAATCCTAATTCCCTGCCGGTTTGTCCGGCAATGGAGCTGTTTTCCTGTGCCCGGCGCATAAGATAAGGCACCACATCTTTGATAGGTCCGAAAGGCAGGTATTTGCTTACCGAGCAACCGGCTTTGGCAAGATTGAAAGAGATATGATCACTCATGCCATACAATTGCGAAAAATGAATATGCGGGTGATGGAGCGACAATTTTTTTTGCTGAAGCAATTGGGAGGCATGCAAATTACTGTACTCATTGTGCGTAGCGATAATAACGGCAATCTTATCTATATGATCAACACAAAATGAAACAGCTTCATTGTAATCGCGGTCGGTAGCCGCTTTATCGGGCTGTATGGGTGATGCGTATCCCATGGCGTCTGCCCTTTTCCTTTCTTTTTCCATGTAGGCGCCGCGCACCAGCTTGGCGCCCAGGATAAAGCCACGCAGCTCAGCCGCTTCAAGCGAGTCTTTCAGAAAAGACAGCCTGTCGTGGCGGTACAACTGAACAGTATTGTATACAACCACCTTCTGCACATTAAACTTCTCCATCATCAAAATGGTGATCACATCAACAGGATCCTGTATCCAGGTTTCTTCTGCATCCACCAGCACGCCCATTCCCTTTCCAGCCGCCCTGCTGCAGATCTTTTCCATCCTATTCTGTACATTCTGCCATTCGGCCCGCTCTTCATCGTTCAGCGACGCTACTGCTTTATTGTATCTCTTCATAAGAGAGCCGTCATGATCTGAAACGGAAGAGTCTAACTTTTCCAATAAGGCAAACCTGGCAAAGCCCGTTACTTTAATGCTGATGAAAGGAATATTGGGCTGGGTAGCTGCATAATCTATTACCCTTATAAATTCATTCATCGAATGGTCAAAAGCCGCTTCATCATTTTCTCCTCCTTCCACGCTATAGTCGAGGATAACGCGTACATTGTACCTGCCCAGCCTTTTTGCTGCCGCCGCCGTTTCTTCCAGCGTTTCGCCGCCCACAAACTGCTCAAAAATGGTATCGCGTATTATTCCTTTAACAGGCAACCCTGCTTTTATGGCCCAGGGCGTTAACCGGGTACCCCATCTTACCAGCAACGGATAGCCCATTGACGAAAAAAGGAATTTCGCTTTCTTTAACTCCTTATCTGTTTTGTAAGCGAATGCATTTTCAGTATTATCAAATGAAAGGGGGACGTTGGTGTCCATACCTGCATTATTTGCTCCAAATGTAAGGAATAGGAGTTAACAAGTTACAAGGTGCAGGTTACATGGACAATCTGTGCATGCCTAAAATAGGTTGACAAAAAACAGTCACTTATTATGAGGCAAAGTA
>NZ_DAOMOZ010000266.1:0-5800 GCF_035444585.1 Agriterribacter sp. | reverse complement strand
CCCGAAAGCTACCGGAACGCTTTCAATTTCACTTCGCCGCGGGTGCCGAATGCCAAAACAGATGACAGTTATCACTGCGCTGTAAAAAAAGATACGCCGCTTGTTCCTGCCTGGAAGAACAATGACGATTTGAGCTGGGGCCAGGTGTTCGCCTATATATTGCGGCAGCCTTTGCTTGCCCGGGCCTGCGGTATGGTATACGAAACTTCGGTTGCGGTTGAAGGCGACAATGCAGCCCTGTTCGAAAAAGGCTGCTATATCTACGCCGACATTGTTAACGAAGATTATAAAAGCATACAGGAAAAATTGATGGTAGACGCAGACGGCCCGTTTATAAAATCCTATGCTGCACGTATTCCAAAATTAAAAGCAGGCGCTGAAAACAAACGCCCGGTTTTTGCACCCATACTCTTTCCTGTTTTATTCGTAAAAACAGGACAAATAGTGGATCCGGAACCGCCGGCAGCGCCATGGGATAAAATTTTTGCCGAACTGAATGAATACAACGACGGCTTTGCCAAAATTGTACATGCCGCCCAGCCTGTGAGCAGCATACTCCTCAGCGAAAAACAGGACGGGAGCCATCCCGTAAAAGATGAAGGCATACGCCTCGCATGGGATGATGAGCAGATCTTAATATGGTATATGCGCCAGTTGGAAGGATATCCCACCAAAACCGGGCCGCGGGTTGACGCACCGCTGGGTGTATTCGGCTACCGCATTGATGTAAAAGAAGATACAGTGAATGCAAACTGGAGCAGTTTGAATTTGGTGAGATGCAAACAAACTTATGTGCTGGGAGGCGCAAGCCTGGGTAATGCAGCCAATGAAGAGCTGGAATTGCCTTTCCAGGTTTTTCCGACACAGTTAGACAATAATACCAAGGCCCCTTACTGGCTACCGATGTATTTTACCAGTTGGATCGGCAAAAGTATGGTGTTGAAAGACAGTGATGCGGTAAATATCCACCAGAGTGATGAAGGCCGGCTGAACCCATTGGATCCCACACCCACCAAAGCCGTTGATCCCGATAATATGTTCGATGAAGTGGCAGCGGCTACGCAATTGCGTTACGGTAACCGCTACCAGTTCCGTGTTCGCATGATGGATATCAGCGGTGGCGGGCCCGTGATTACGGAAGATGTTTACAATAATGCCGCCGCACCAACTTCCGAATGGAGCTTTAAACGATATGTAGCACCCACGTTATGCCGGATTGAAAAATCAAAAGATCTTAAGGAAGCAAAAGCCGATTTTTTTAATGAGATCATAGCTGATGATCAAACCTCTTCCTTTAATGCTAATCCAGTGCTTTCTATACAACGACCGGTGCTTACTTATCCGGCGGTTGTGTTTACAGGCAAATACCAGGCGCTGGGTGCAGATCCTGTTCAACTGTTGATCCAGTCGGCACAGGCGCAAAAGCAGGGCGGAACAGCGGCAAATCCAAAAAACATTGTTCCTGCCATAGCCGATCCTGATGTGACTAAGGTGGAAATAAAAGTGGAAGTGGAAACACTGCGGTTAGATAACCTGTCGAGCGAAAGCGGCAATGAAAATTATATCACCCTGTATACCACTTCAAGGAATTTTCCTGCCGTAAATACAGCATCGGATATGGAAGATACCCTGTCACTCAACGTTATATTCCATGATGCACCAACGCTCAACCCGGGAAGCAGCGATGATCCTTTTAATACACCTGAACTGAACAGGGCTGCGATCAATGCCATGACGGATATTCCGTTGCCCACAGCCAGGAAGATCAGGATGTCCATCCGTGCTGTTTGCGAAGGCGATGACAGCGCTTACTATGGATTCATCAATGAAGCAAAGCCGGATCTCGACAGCCGGTATGGCAAAAAAACACAGCTCTGGTTTTATAAGGAACTGATCAATGAAGCTGAGCTGCTGCTGCTGCCTAAAGCCAATGTGCCCACGTTGCAGGGATTATACCTTCAGCCCGACCCCGAATTTATCCGCAAGGGTGTTGTGAACCGGTTTTTCTTCTTTAATGCCGAAACCAGCAACCGCCCGGATATCATGCAGCGTCTTGCCCAGCAGTTAGGCGTAAAAGTGAACGGGCTTACCCTGGTTGCCGAAAAAGGCGAGCGGGTTGTTTTTGGATGCAATAATAAAATACGGCACAACCTGGCGCCGGACGGCAGCAGCATTACTTTTTCTTCAAAAGGCGATTTATGCAATCACTGGATAGGATGCCTGGTATACCGCCTCAACCGCCACTGGAGCTGGGATGCCCTGCAGGATACTGCGTTTATCATTGGGCGGCAGAAAAAATTCAGTCGCGATGATGCAGGTGAAACGGAAACACTCAGCAACATCGGTGACATTGAGCTTAAGCATTCCGCATCTTTCCAATCCCTGCAACCCGATCCTTTCGGCAACATCAACCGGAGCAGCACTACTGTTATTTTTATAGATGCCATTGAACCCAAATCGGCGCTGCTCCGGCCCAACGGGCAGCTTCGGTTCCCCGATACAATAGAAGTGCAGTATACCATTACGGCAAAATTTAAAGCAGGCCATGGCGATGATCAAACCATACAGCCCGGTCAACTGGTATTGCCGGCTACCGTCATTCCTGCGCAGGTGCCCAAAATTGCAAGCGTTGGACTGGCATTTTCTCCTTATCGTAAAAATGAAAAGTACAGCGCCACTGAAGCCCGGCAAAAATACCTGTGGGTAGAACTGGAAGAACCTGTTCAGGATCCTGCCGATACTTTATTCTGCCGGGTGCTGCATTATGCGCCCGACCAGTTGATCGGGAACAACAAGCAGTTCGGCGAACTGTTGCAGGACACTGCCGAAGATCCGCCTTTGCCCATTGATCCCGAATACATACGGTTGATCACACCCGGGCAAACAGATGATATGGCCGGACTGGGCGCCATGCAGGCAATGGAAAAAGCCGGCGATGACGATGATATTCATTATTTGCTGCCGCTTCCGCCGGGACTGCATCCCGAAAGCCCCGAGCTGTTCGGATTTTTTACTTACGAATTCCGTATTGGTCATGGCCATTGGAGCAATGGCGAAGAAGGAAAGGAAAACCTGTGGAGCACTGCCCAGGGCAGGTTTGGAAGACCCTTGGTGATCGCCGGGATGCAGCATCCCGCTCCAACGCTGTTGTGCAATGTAAACCGCGATACAGATAAAGTATATGTAAACGCGCCTTATGCAAAAGCGGTATGGAAAGGAAAGAATGTAACCAGTGATCCGCCGCGTACACAACTGCATTGTGTATTGTATGCGCAGGTTAAGCAGGCCGATGGCACTACATACCGCAATATTCTTTTAGATGAAAAGCTGATGACATTGGTGAGGCCTGAGCTACCGGAAGCACAAACACCTGCCGGTACAGGATTGTTAAGTAATGCAGCCCTTTCTGAAGTTGTGCATGCTTCCGCTATATGGACGATAAGCAGCACCGATGAAACCGCCCGGGCGAATGTTATACTCAGCAACCTCACGCTGATGAATGAAATGAACCGTTTGGAAATAGACAAAGTGTATGAGGCTAGATTGAACAAAGCCATGCGTGATTACAAAGCCGGTAAAGCGGTAAAGATAGACCGGGCAATGTCCACGAATATTTTGCATGCTTTTGAAAACCTGAAAGATGCAGGCAAAGCAGTGCCGGTGCCAAAAGCTGCGAAATTCACAGAGGCAAGCCTGCTGGCAGGGGCTGTTAAAGCCATATACAAAGATCAGCCTAAAACGGCCACTGCCACGTGGACGAATAAGGAGGTCGCCGTACTGTTAAAACAGTTAGGGCTACCCGAAGATGCCCCGCTGAGCGTATTGACGGTAGAGGTATTTGGAAATATTACCAGCATATTCGATCATTTTTTACCGTTGTCGGATGAAAGGCTGGCGGCTGCATCTTCCCAAAGAGCTACAAAAGAGCTGGCTGCCACGCTGCTTGACCGCAGGAACAGGAGCAGGCAGGCATTGGGTGATGAACTGGGCAATTACCGCATTCTGCGCACGTCGCCGCTTACCGAAGTGCCTTTTGTGTGCTGCCCCACCTGTTAGGTTTGCAGCGCTGCAAACCTAACAGGTTTGGCAGGTTTAGCTTATCAATTTAACCAACCCGTATACGGCTATCATTCCAATAGACAGTACGCTAAGCCAGAATAATATATTATAGGAGAGCGATGATTTTAATGAAGGATAGTTTTTGTGGTAACGGAAGCACAGTGCGGCAAAAACAACGATCAGTAAAAGTACCGAGCCCACCACACCGCCCGATATGATCATAAAAACCGGTAATTGGATAAAAAGATATGCCACTACCCAAAGCGCAGGAAAGATCCATGATAAAATGGCAATCGTCTTTTTTCTTTTCACCGGGTTATAAAAATCTATCCATCCAAATTGTCCGAAAATATCGGAGAACAATCTTGACCAGTAAGCAAGGGTAGCAAATACACTGGAAAACAATACAAAGAAAGCGCCGATGAGGTAAGCCGTTCTTATGCCATTGCCCAGTGATTGCGTATAAATATGGGCAAGGGCTTCTATCAAAGCATTTCCTTCCGGTATTTCCCCGCGGTTGTACAATATGGAAGCGCCCAGCAGGTAAAAAGCTGCTGTAACGGCAGTATATATGATCATAGCTACTAAAGCATCAAGGTACATTACACTGGTCCAGCCCCTTGCTCTTTTCTCCCATTCCACTGTGTTATCGGCCGGCCCGGTATATGCTGCATATCCTTTTTCAATGCACCAGTAGTTATAAGCGATGATCTCATCGCTGGCCACACCGGTAATGCCAAACGCGCCTATAGCAAGAACAACCAGGTAAGAAGGCAGTTCAAATTGCAGTCCGGCTGCAACGTCGGCCATTGTAAAACGGTAAGGGGTAAACGAAACTGCTGCCAGGGAAACAATGGTTAATGCAGTGAAAGCCACTACCATGATCAGCGAAGATTTTTCAACCAGCCTGTAATAATTTTTATAGATAAGGATAGCGATAAGCGCTGCAATAGCGAGAGCCCACGCCAATACAGGCAGTGCCGGGAAAAGCATGCTTAGCACAATAGCGGATCTTCCGAGCATGCCGCCTACCTGTATTATTTTTAGTAAGGTCAGCAAACAAACAGCGGCTACAGACCAGTTGGTTTTTCCTACCCTGGGTCCGGGGAGCTTTGAAAAAGATTGCATCGGCGTTTCCCCCGAAACAATGGCCCGCTTTCCAAATTCAAGCTGTATGGCCACTTTAACCAGGCAGCTCACTATGATGATCCAGAATGCAACAAAGCCTGCCCTGGCACCCAGTACAGTGGTTGCGATCAGCTCCCCGGAACCGACAATGGACGCCGAAAGAATGAAGCCGGGGCCGAGGAACCTGAGTTTTGATCCAAATGACACCGGCGGTTCTTTAATGCTGTTGTGTGTGAGGGTATAGTTATCCGCAATCATTGTGTGGGTTGATTTTTTAAGCTTTACTATCCGTTCCTCAAAATATACAAATTGTACCAGTATTTATCATCGGGCTTATGGTGTATTTATTTTTTGCCGCAGATATGCAGATCAGATACAATGTTGCTTGGTTAGCGTGTTTGGTATGTATCGCGGCAGGCTAAACCGCAGGTTATTATGCTTCGGAATCTATCTGGTCCTATTTTATAATGAATTAACATTTTCTCCGCCTGTTTAGAGAAGAGAAAGCAGCAGCGAAATGAAACTGAAGTCACAGTAGCACAAAAGGTCCATCAGGGTTCCTTCCCGAAAACGGGCAGTAATCGTTTTCGGGCGGCTTTTTTGGTTACTTTTT
>NZ_DAOMOZ010000265.1:0-5815 GCF_035444585.1 Agriterribacter sp. | reverse complement strand
GTCAGAGACTTCATACAGCAGCAGTCAGAGACTTCATACAGCAGTAGACTTCATGCAGAGCAGCAAATTTATGCAACACAGTTTCATCCTGCTGCTATATTTTCCCCGTGCCGTCAGCTATCTGTACCGCATAAACGCTGAGCGTTAGGCCGGTAGCCAACCTGTATTCCGCGCTCACTTTTTCAATCAGGGCATCTACTGCGCTTTCTTTTACAAGGTTAATGCTGCATCCTCCAAAGCCGCCACCCATCATCCTGGCGCCCAGCACATCTTCTTCATTGCGAACGTACTGAACCAGCCAGTCGAGCTCACTGCAGCTCACTTCGTATTCCCTGCTCAGTCCTTCATGTGTACGGAACATTTTTTGTCCCAATGCGGCTATATCACCTTTTTTAAGATCATCGCATGCGGCAAGCAGGCGATGATTTTCTTCCAGCACATATTTGCAACGCCTGTAAATCAATGCATCTTTTGGCAGCACGTGCTGCTGAAGCATGTCATGCGACACGTCACGCAATGATTGCACACCGGGCACATGCTCATTCACCCAGGCTACCCCCTGCTCGCATTGCTGCCTGCGGGTATTGTATTCGGAAGAAGCCAGCGAATGCGATACGTTGGAATTGAAAAGCACGATCCTGACCCCTTCCATATACAAAGGAACATACTGGTATTCGAGGCTCCTGCAATCCAATTGCACGGCATGATCTGCCTTGCCAAAAACAGAAGCAAACTGATCCATGATGCCGCATTTTACCCCGGCAAATTCATGCTCGGCGGCCTGTGCCATTTTTACCATTTCTATTCTGGAGAGCCTCAATCCAAACAATTCATTCAATGCATACAAAACACTGCATTCCACCGCGGCGGAAGAAGATAAGCCTGCTCCTATGATAATATCCCCATCCAATGCGAGGTTAAACCCGCCGACAGCCATACCGCGTTTCGATAATTGATGTACAACGCCCAGCACATAATCCGTCCAGCTTTTTAAAGGGCGTATTTCTGAAATTTTACAGGTATAGGTTTCATTAAATGCAAGTGAAACGAGCGCTATATTGTCGTCATTTCTTTTGCTGATGGCAACATAGGCTGCACGGTCTATCGCTGCAGGAAGCACAAATCCTTCATTATAATCCGTATGCTCTCCAATGATGTTTATTCTTCCCGGAGACCGGAACAGCAGGGGTGTTGCATGAAAGTGTTGTTTAAAATTTTCCTTTAGCCGTTCTGCATCATATTTTCTGGATATCATCTTACTTTGTATGTTTTTTCCCGGTACTCGATTGCCGGCATATCAGCTCCGGCTTAAGCACCAGTTTCGGCGATGGTATTTTTGACCACTCTTCTTCCCCCATATGAACGGTTTGCTGGTTCACGGTTGATAAAGAGAGTGTAATATACTCACCAAACGCCTCATTGGCAAAACCAACAATGGCAATATCGCCCGGGATCTTTTTATCGGCTGCTTTAATGGACTGTATGGCGCCCAGCGCAGTAAAATCTTCAACTGCAAAAACGGCGTCTATGTTTTGCAAAAGCAACTGGTTCATGCATTCCCTTCCTGATTCTATACTCACTGTTCACATCTCCGCCGTTCCATATAAAGCTGCGGCGTGCCCATATATCATGCGATTTCCACAGGGTTTTTGCAGTGGATGCATTATCGCCAAATGGTGTCATTCCTTTTTTCTATACAGCATCATCAAAGGCTGAAATAAGGATCATGTGTTATTAACGGGTAAGCCGGAGCGCGGAGATCCTGCGCTGTCAATGACGCAAAACAGAAGCAAAGGGAAAGCAAGGCAATGTTTTTTTTCATTTTCCCGGTTTGATTTGTTCAGTAATTGCTGTTTCCCGACGGAACAGGCAGCATTGTTCCAGGTTTCACAGGTGTGCCAAACTGAGGTGCGCCGTCGCTGTTCCAGCCAAAAGGTTGTGCCCTGGGCGAACGATGCCCGCCGCAACCCTGCCCGGGTAAAGCATTGGCATGGTACAGGATCCAGTTTTCTTTGCCATCGGGCGATTTAAAGAATGAATTATGCCCTGGCGCATACACGCCATTTTCCTCAGACTGCTTAAACACAGGAAGCGGAGATTTTTTCCATGCAGCGCTATCCAATAAATTATTACTGCCGGTAAACCGCATTAAGCCTAATGCGTAAAAGTCGGTCCAGCAGCCGCTTGCAGAGAATACAATAAACAGTTTGTCGCCATTGAACAGGGCCTGCGGGCCTTCATTTACGCTTACATGTGGTGGATTATCCGCATCATTCAAATCGCCGTGTGTCTCCCATTCCAGCTCCGGTTTTGAAATGCATACCCTGTTGCCATCAATCGTCCATGGATTTTTCATCCTGGCGATATAGATATTCTGTTGCCCGTTCACATCTCCTTCCCAGCCCGACCAGATCATATACAATTGTTTATTGAAAAAGAAAACGTTTCCATCAATGGCCCATTTGTCGGCGGGATCGGCAATTTTCCCCTTAAAAGTCCATTCACCGGACATCGGATCGGCTGACCCGTTTTCCAGCACATACATGCGGTGATTGTTGTTGTTCCCGTCATCGGCGGCAAAGTATACATACCACTTGTTTTCGATAAAGTGAATTTCGGGAGCCCAAAGCTGCTTCGAATACATGGTGCCCGCAGGTGGTGTGAAGATGTCCTTGCGTTCGGCATTTTTCAGATCAGCCAGGTTTTTGGTTTTCCATATCGCGATCCGGCTGCCCAGCGTATGTGTGTAGTAGTAATAACCATCCTTATAAAAGGAAAAGGGATCGGCGCCGGAAGGCAGCAGGGGATTGCTGAACATGCGCTTATCATTATCCTGTGATTGGGTTTTACAGGAAATGAGGAGCGATGGAATAAGGAACAGTATCAGGATGAAATGCCGCATCTGAGTTTGTTTTCGGTAAACCTGTTAGGTCTGCCAGGCTGCTCCGCCGTTCGGCAGACCTGACAGATTTGGACTACTTCATCTTCACCAGCCCCTTATCATACAACTGCTGATGCAGTTGCTTCAGCTTTTCCAAAGGCATTTTCATGATCTTCCGGTCGTAGGTCATCAGCCCGTTCACTTCTACTTCCACATCTGTTGTTTGTGTGTATACCGCTGCGGAAAGGCCTAAAGGAATGAGCGGTGTAAGGTCGTTGATGAGGCGGGTATAGCGGTCAAGCAGCTCATCGCTGTTTTTAAAGCTCTGGTATCCCCAATTGTTTTTATCCTGCCAGGTATGACCGGCAACCGGCAGCCCCAGCCCGCCAAATTCACCCAGTACCAGTATTTGCTTGTCGCCGAATATTTCCGGCGATGGCATTTGCGGATCGGGATAGTTATGAATATCGAGGATATGACCTGCGGTGAAAAAGTTGCCGCCGCTGGCTTCATTTACCAGCCGTGAAGGATCGAGCTGCATTGTCCATTCCGTGATCTCCTTTGTTTTAAACTGACCCCATGCCTCGTTGAAAGGTACCCATACTACAATGGAAGGGAAATTGTGCAAAGCGTTCATGATGGCTTTCCATTCGGTACGGTAAATGGCTTCGGATTCAGCGCTGCGTTCTTTGTCGTGGTTCTTGCCTGAAATTTGTCCTACCCGCATGTCCCATTTGTTTCCACCCATATCGCCGCTGGGCATATCCTGCCAAACCAGCATACCCAGCTTATCGCAATGATAGTACCACCGGGCGGGTTCCACCTTCACGTGCTTGCGGATCATATTAAAGCCCATCGCTTTGGTTTGCTCCACGTCATATTTGAGCGCTTCATCTGTGGGTGCGGTATACAAGCCGTCCGGCCACCAGCCCTGGTCGAGCGGACCGTATTGAAATACGAATTCATTATTCAGCAACATTCTTTTTACACCGTTGTTGTCTGTTGCTTCCGAAATTTTACGCATCGCAAAATAGCTGCCCGCTTCATCTATCAGCTTCCCTTTGCGGGTAACCGTGTATTTAAGATCATAGATGAAAGGATCACCGGGCGACCAGAGCTTCGGGTTGTTTATTGTTAAGGTAGCTTCCTCTTCCCCTTTTAGCGTTTGTTCCGCAACCTGCTGCTGGCCGTCGTATGCAATAACCTTAACCACGTCGCCCGGCTGCAGGTTCTCTACATCCACTTTTACAGAAAGCGATTGTTTGTCAATATCGGGTGTTTGAACCGTTGACGCAATATAGGTAGAAGGCACATTTTCCAACCACACGGTTTGCCAGATACCGGTTACCGGCGTATACCATATACCGTGAGGATTCTTGATCTGTTTACCACGGGGCTGCGGACCGTCATCGCTGGGATCCCAAACCCGCACAGCGATCTCCTGCTGCTTTCCTTTTTTAAGCGCGGCGCTCATATCAAATGAAAAAGGATCATAGCCGCCCTGGTGAGAACCCACTTTAGTACCATTCACATATACATCACACTGCCAGTCAACCGCGCCAAAATGCAACAATACTTTTCCCTTTTTATAGGCAGATGGCACTTCAATTGTACGTTCGTACCAAAGCATACCGTCCTGCCCCACGGTTTTACCTACTCCCGACAGGGCAGATTCCACTGCATAAGGAACAAGAATACTGCCGTCAAAAGCAGCGGGTTTGCCTTCGCCCGACGCTTTGGGAACAATAGCATATTGCCATAGGCCGTTGAGGTTCATCCAGCTTTTGCGGGTGAGCTGCGGGCGGGGGTATTCGGGCAGGGGCTGTTCGGCTTTTACGTTCGCGCTCCATGGCGTTGTAATTTTGCCCTCAACAGGTTTCCATGCTTCCTGTGCGTAGGATCCCATACTGAGCACTACTCCAAAAACAATAGAAAGAAAAGGCTTCATAATGATCGCTTTGAGTGTGAAGTTTACAATATTCTGCAATAATAGGAATAACCGGGCGATCTACAGCAGGAGTTGCCGCAACTGTGCGGCGGGCGCCTGCGCAACAGGCGGGAGCGAGGAGGGGAGGGGATAAACATAGTGGTAGCGGGATAATGCCTGTTATTGCAGTTGAGCCGGCTGTATAGCTGCTATGCAACAACCGTTGCGACGCTCCGTTCAGGGCCTGGAGCACTATTCCGCATGAGAAGGAGAGAAAAATCCAGGTATGTAGCGCATTACCGGGCAAATCTTACAGCGCACTAAAAAATTTAAACAGTAAAATAAAAAGCCGCTGCAAAATTCATCCAAAGTTCGTACATTAACAACTCAACCCGGTTGCCTGCATTACCTGCAATATCACTTCATGAACCCTTGTTTGTGATTTCAAGTATAGCGCTTCGGGAATAAAAAAGCCCCGTAGATAGACGAGGCGCTAAATGTTTTCACAACGGAATAATCCTTATTGTGAATTGCTTTCATAGTAAAATTATTGAAAGTTTTAAATTTTCAAAAATAAAAATAATAAAAACTGTGATTTATAATTATTGATACTCTATATTTGTGTAATCAAAATAAAACCGCTGAAGCGATCTTATTTTGGGGCGGTAGCATAAAGCCTAATGTTCCAGGTCCGACCAACTTGAAATACGGGTTCGATTCCCGTCCGCTCCACTACAAAGATAATGATTTATTTATGCAAATCCCATTAACTATAAAATGGAGTATCATAATAAATAAATCAGTTGTGAATTGCTTTCAATTTATAAGTTGGGGAAGATGTTTTTCTTCCTTAACTTATATCAATAATTCCTCAATTAGTTACAACTTCTGCAGCCATGCCTAAACTCAAAACGATCCTAGGACTTGACCTAGGCACTACATCCATCGGATTTGCCAAAGTAATTGAAGATGATAACTACCAAAATTCATCTGTTGAACTAATAGGC
>NZ_DAOMOZ010000264.1:0-5835 GCF_035444585.1 Agriterribacter sp. | reverse complement strand
GGCACATAGGGGCACATAGGTTTTTGTTCTTACTGCGTTAATGTGTTTTCGTTTTAAGCACATAGGATCATAGGTACATAGGGGCACATAGGTTTTTGTTCTTACTGTGTTAATGTGTTTTCGTTTTAAGCACATAGGATCATAGGTGCATAGGTATACGTAGTTCGTTTTATCTCTTCTCTCAAACATGAGTTATTCCGGTTGCAAAAAATATCCGTTACCGCCCTCTTCTTGTTCACCTCATACCTCATACCTGAAACCTCCTACCCCTGCACCCTGCAACTTACTGTATCCTCCCCATCCATATGGCTGGCGTACGCACTCCGGCTCTTATTTCTCCATTGGGTATTACCACATCGTTATTCCACAAAATGGCAGTAGTGGTAACAGGTGCTTCAAAGGGAAGAGGATCGGTATTTGTCCAGTTGCCTGTGGTGGTATTGTATACTAATACTTCTTTACTGAACCCAGGGTGCGCAGCCTGCAATTGATTTTTTTGACGGATCAGGTCCTGTTTCTTTCCTGTATCGGTGGCTGCATTGATGGCGGCTATTAATCGTTCTGTTTCATGAAAAGTTTCTCCCTTATCTCCGCCAAACAGCAATATTTCGCTTTTCCCCGAAGCTATACCCGTTCCGGCACAGAGGCTGTAAGGTAACGATTGAATTTCCTTCCATTCGTTTTTTTTAAGATCAAATACATAAGCGGAGGCATAGATATCGCTGATGCCGTTCCGGTTTTTCTTCCGGCCACCCATAACATATACGGAAGAGCTGCCGGCCGACGATTGTGCAACCACCACGGCATGAGAAACGGCCTGGGGCAGGCTGGGTAAAGTATTCCATTGGGCGGTAGCATCTGCAATATCCAGACTATAAAAGCCGCTGCAGGTGCTGTCTGCATTTTCTCCGCCGGCGAGGTAAACGATATTACCGTGGGTGGTAATGCCCGCATTGCTGAGCGGGAGGGGAAGATCGGGCAACTTTTTGATGACCACACTACCGGCATGATCATCCCATTGCAGCAAAATTACTTTGGAGCTAATGCCATCCGGGTTTTCACCGCCGGCACATACCACCCCCATGGGAGTGGAGACACAGGCGGGGTAAGCCAACGCATAAGGCAAAGCGAATGTTTTATATAGCGCCAGGGAATCTTTGCCTGTTCTTTTCATTACAAAGCCCTGGTCGTAATATTTTTTCTTTCCGCCTTCCCAGGGCATTCCATCAGGAAAATTTGCGCCTCCGGCTACCAGCAGTACCTCCTGGTGAACACCGGTTACCGGCCCTGCAAAACCCCATGCGGTGGTTTGCCCCGGCAGGGGAGGGAGGGAGGCGGAAAGCGACCATTGTATAGCGGTATCCTGCCGTTTTTCTGTGCAGGAGGATAGATGAGTAAGCATAATAATAGTGAGAAGGAAAGTTTTAAGCAAGGTCATTATCGTTACACATTTGTTGCTGTTGCTTTGCCTGCTATCAGGCAGACTGTCCGGCCGGCACACGGGATGCGAAACCGCTGAAATTCAGTTGCTCCACATCTTTTCTGAATAACTCAAACTGTTCATCCGACATGTTCTTTACCGGCAGCCTGAACCCGCCGCAATCTACACCGATCAGCTTCATGTAGGCTTTGCCGGTAGCTATACCACCGTACTTGCCCAGCAGGCGGATCATATCAATGGACTGCTGCTGTAAGGCTCCTGCCTTTTCAAGGTCGTTGCTGTTAAATGCGTCAATCAGCTCGTAATATAACGGCGCCGCATAGTTGAATGTACTTCCTACCGCACCTTTGGTACCCAGCACCAGGGCCGAAAGCATATTTTCATCACGCCCCCACAGCATATCATACTTCCCGTTTTGAAAACGCATGCACGAAAGAAAATCCATGAAATCTTCGTGCGTGTATTTGATGCCGGCAAAGTTGGGTATTTTACCATCCGCTTCCTGCAGCAAATCGTACATGGCAATGTTTACGCCGGTAAGTACAGGTATGTGATAATAATAAAAAGGCATATCCGGTACGGCTCCTGCCACTTCCGCGCAGGCTTTCGCCAGCATGGCGGCATTGGCGGGTTTAAAATAAAATGGCGCGGTAAAAGATATAGCGTATAAACCAGTTTGCTTTGCATGTAGGGCCAGTTCCTTACATTCCGCAATACTGGTTCCTCCCAGGAACAGCATCACTTTAAAATCATGATCTCCTTTGGTGACCGCTCCCCAGGCTTCGGCTGCCGCTTTTTTTTCCTGCATGGTCATGGAAACGCCCTCGCCGGTAGAGCCGCAAATAAAAGCGCCGGTTACCCCGTTCGCTTTCAGCATTTCATAATAACGCGGGATAAGCACTGTATTCAATGAGCCGTCTTTATGCATGGGCGTAAAAGGTGCTGCAATTAATCCTTTCAAATGTTCTGATCTCATGTTCTGTTATTTCAAAATTGAAAATATGATTTCTTCAATGAAGGTGTTTCAAACGGGCCGGTATAAACAATTTGCCACAAAGGCGCCAGGACACAAAGTTCCGGTTTTTGGATTTTTATTTTCTTCGGATCTTGGAGCCTTTGTGGCAAAATTTACTTTTACAGGAACAATACCTGCTCAGCGGATCGAAGTTAGCTAAATCCGCAGATCATGTATATTATTTGGGTTTAGACGTAGCGTAACCCGGAGTTTGATCAACCAACGGATCATTGGTCCATATTGCTGTTTCCACCGGCCATAATATTTTATAACCCTGCGTGCCTTTATCCAAAACGCCGTAGGGATGACTGGCGCTGATAAAAACCAATGGTTCACCGCCATACTTCATTCTGCGGATATCGTACCAACGCTTGCCTTCATACACAAATTCTTTGCTGCGCTCAGCGAATATCGCCAGCTCATTGTCATCCTGTGAACCACTTACAAACGGTGTGGGATCAGCATTGGCGAATGCCCGGTCGCGAATTTGCTGAATATACGATGATGGATCGCCACCTTCTGCATTGGTTATTTCTGCAAGCATCAATAGCCTGTCTGCTTCGCGGTAAACCGGCCAGTCATCGGTAAACACTCTCCTGTTTGCGGCGTCCATTTGCCCGGGGAACTTAACCAGCGCGGTATTCCTTACAGTAACTACCACATCCGCGCCTGAAGCGCTGGTTTTATAGTAGTCGTAAAAAGTGGCATCCCTGCGTGTGTCGGCAACGTCGTACGACTGGAACAATTCGTAGGTATACGCATAACGCTGGATGATCTGGGCGGGAGCGCTGGCGATGTTCAGGGGATCTACAAGCGTGGGACCGAGGGTAGTAGAATCTTTTACATGCAGGTTATCGAAGTTGTAGGTAGAGTACAGGAAATAGGAATAGGCCGTACCCATCTCCGCTTCACCATCACGGTAGCGAACAGCAAAAATAACTTCGCTGTTGTTTTTGGTTTTGAACACATCCCCGAAGCTGGGAAGCAGTGAAGTGCCGGTTACAGCATTCAATGCCGATTTTGCTTCTGCCAGGTCCGCTGTGGTATTGTACAGTTTTGCAGACCACAAATACACTTCTCCTTTCAGCATCAATGACGCCAAAGGATTCCACTGGCTTTTATCGGCAGGTGCACCGGCTGTGCCAAACAAACTGATGGATTTATTTACATCTGCTTTTATTGCATCTAAAACTTCGGCCTCGGATGCTCTTGCTTTGCGCAGGGCTACTGCATCGGTATTGCCGTTTGATACTTCGGGCTCCAGTTGTATGGGAACGCCGCCATAGGTACGAAGCAGATGAAAATAATAATAGGCCCGCATGGCATAAGCCTGCCCGAGCAAATAATTCTTTTTATCGGCAACCAGGAAATCTGCTGCTTCCACTTTCTGAATGAAAAGATTCAATTGAAGGATGGGGCCATAAAAGCCCGCCCAACTGCCAATTCCGGACGAGGTTTCTTCTATATCATGGTTAATGATCGTTAATTCGCTCAGCGAGGTATTTTGACGGTCGGTGTTGCTGAAACCGCCGCCCCTCATTTCACCGAGGCGTAAAAACATAAACCGGTTATCACGGAACTGCTTGTGCAGTCCCACCATAAAATTGGTAACCTGCGATTCATTTTGCCAGAAGTTCCCGTCCCCATAATAATCTTCAGGGGCAAGCTCTAATGTTTTGCGGCAGGATGTGGCGACAATGGCCACCAGCGCTATGTATACTATATATTTAAACTTGTTCATGATCAGTGCATTTATTAGAATGAATTTAAAAGGTGAGGTTGGCTCCAAAAATCAATTGGGTGGGTATGGTATAAGCGCTGTTTTGACTTCCTGTACGCTCCGGTAAATTCAGCAGGCTGTTGGTTAAATATCCCAGGTTTTGTCCGGTAACGGTTAACCTTAGCCCCCTGATCCTTGCCTTTTCCAATAAGGCGGCGGGCAGTGAATAGCTCAATGAAACTTCCCTGAACGCCAGGTAGCTTGAATTTACAAAGAACATGCTGCTGGGTCTGTCGAAGTTTTTGGTGTTCAACTGATCCGCCCATGTATATCTGGGATATTTGGCGTTCGGATTTTCAGCCGTCCAGGTATCCTTTACTATATCGGTTGCATTAAATTCGCCCTGGAAATGTCCCAATGCCCACATCTGCATGGCATCCTGCTGGATATGCCCGAGTGCAAAATCAAAACGGGCAAAAAGGCTGAACCCTTTCCAGGAAACCGTAGTATTGAATCCGCCAGTCCACCGCGGCAGTGTGCGGCCGAGGGAAACCCTGTCCCTGTAATCAATGGTGTCATTCCTGTCTATGTCCTTCCACATCATATCACCCAACTGTGTGGCGATAAAGCTGAAACCGCCGGCATTCAGGTTCTTTTCGGTGATCAGCTTCTGGCTGGCCACACGTTTACCTGCGGAAGCTCCATATTGTACCTCGCCGGCAGCAAGGTCTATTTTATTATAATCCGCCAGATCTTTTTCATCCCTAATGATGCCTTCACTCACAAAGCCAAATATTTCACCCCATTCCTGTCCTTCCTGTAAACCGCCAACCCAGGTAAGCAGTCCTGTTGCAGGGTCATAGATCTGGTTACCGCCCTGCCGGTTTTTATCGTTGCCGTTAAAAGGAAGCTTCAGGATAATGTTCTTATTCCAGGCGGCATTGGCGTTAACCTGCCATGTCCAGTCTTTTTGATGGATGATCTTATAACCGAGGTCCAGCTCAAAACCGCGGTTGCGCATGCTTCCGTTATTGGTCCGGATGCTGGATATGCCCGAAGAAGTAGGCAGGCTTACAAAAGCCAGCTTATCATCCGTGATCCGGTTATAATATGCAGCAGAAACGTTCAACCTGTTATTAAAGAAGCCCATGTCTGCGCCCACTTCCGTGGTATTTGTTTTCTCCCAGCGCAACGCAGGGTTAGCCAAACTGGTTTGTAAAAAGCCAATGGTACCATTGTAAGGACTTTGTGAACCATAGGCGCCCTGCACTTCATACAGTCCAACGGCATTGCTGGTTCCTATGCCGATATTACCATTCTTACCCCAGCTTGCCCTGAGCTTCAGGTAAGATAACCAGCCTCCCACGGATGACATAAAGTTTTCCTTATGTACCATCCAGCCCACGGAAGCGGCAGGGAAAGTTCCATACTGGTTGTTGCCTGTTAAACGGGAAACACCGTCTCTTCTTACCGTAAAACTGGCCAGGTATTTACCATCCCAATCATAGAGCAGGCGGCCGAAGCCCGACATGATCCGGTCGCGGTTATGATAGGTATCCGTGCTGCGGGTTTGTGTTGTTGCACTATTCAGTGTGTATTGTAAATCCTGGAAATCATCCGTGGGCGCCTGGCTGCCGGCGGCATAAACACCTTTGGAAT
>NZ_DAOMOZ010000263.1:0-5865 GCF_035444585.1 Agriterribacter sp. | reverse complement strand
TGGTAGCCGAATTAAGGGATGATACGGGATCGCTGGAGCTCACCTGGTTCCAGGGCATTAACTGGATACAAAAAAACATACAGGTGGGTCAGTCCTACTTGGTTTTCGGAAAGCTCTCTTACTTCATGGGCAGCCCCCAGATCACCCATCCCGAAACAGAGTTGCTCACTGCCGGAAAAAGCGAAGGCAAAAACTATCTCGAGCCGGTTTATCCCACTACCGAAAAATTAAAAGCAAGAGGGCTTAATGGCAGACAGATCGGAAAGCTGGTGCAAACGCTAACCGGGCTGCTGCATGAAAAAGACATACCCGAAAATATCCCGGATAATATTATGCAGCAACTGCAGCTACTGCCACGGTACGAGGCTTACCTGAATATTCATTTTCCCGCTAATAACGAACGATATGAAAAAGCCCTGACCCGGCTAAAGTTCGAAGAACTGTTTATTGCACAGGTGCGGCTGGGGCTGATCCGCTCTAACAGGCATCGTTATTCGAAGGGTATTGTATTTGAGCAGGTGGGTGAATTATTCCATACTTTTTATAAGCGCCATCTCCCCTTTGAATTGACCGGCGCGCAAAAAAGAGTATTGAAGGAGATCAGGCAGGATACGGCAAGAGGGTTTCAGATGAATCGTTTGCTACAGGGAGATGTGGGCAGCGGAAAAACCATTGTGGCCCTGCTTTGCATGCTGCTCGCAGCCGACAATGGTTATCAAAGCTGCATGATGGCGCCCACTGAAATACTCGCGCAACAGCATTACGACAGCATCAGGGAACTTTTAAAAGATATGCCCGTTGAAACAGGCCTGCTTACCGGCTCCACAAAAAAGGCCCGGCGAAGAGAACTTTTATCGAAAGCTGCAGACGGCAGCCTTCATATACTAACAGGTACGCATGCCCTTATTGAAGACCAGGTGCAGTTTAATAAGCTTGGCTTTGCCGTAGTAGATGAGCAGCACCGTTTTGGTGTGGCACAAAGAGCGAAGCTGTGGGAGAAAAGTGAAATTCCCCCGCATGTGCTGGTAATGACGGCAACGCCTATCCCAAGAACATTGGCCATGACGGCCTATGGCGACCTTGATTACAGCATCATGGATGAGCTGCCCCCCGGAAGAGTACCCATCACTACTGTTCACCGTTATGAAACCGCCCGTTCGCAGGTAATGGATTTTATAAAAGCCGAAATTTTAAAGGGACGACAGGCTTATATCATTTTCCCCCTGATCGAAGAAAGTGAAAAAATGAATTACGAAAACCTGATGAAAGGTTATGAAAATGTGAAAGCGTATTTCCCTGAGCCAAAATACTGGATAAGTATGGTACATGGAAAAATGAATGCGGCGCAAAAAGATGCAAACATGCAACGTTTTGTACAAAAGGATACTCAGATCATGGTGTCTACCACCGTTATTGAAGTGGGCGTGAATGTTCCGAATGCCACTGTAATGGTCATTGAAAGCGCGGAAAAATTCGGCTTATCGCAATTGCACCAGTTGCGTGGCAGGGTGGGGAGAGGAGGCGAGAAAAGCTATTGCATTTTGCTTACCGGTAATAAGCTTACCGCTGAGGCGAGGGAAAGATTGAAAATGATGTGTGCTACCAATGATGGTTTTATGATAGCAGAAAAGGATCTTGAGCTACGCGGACCGGGAGATATTGAGGGTACGCGCCAAAGCGGAATGCTCAATTTTAAGCTGGCGAGCATCGTACAGGATAAACATTTGTTAGATTTAGCCAAACAACATGCAGAAAATATACTGACTGATGACCCCGAACTGGGTCTGGCAGTTAATTTGAAGTTAAAAAGCCATCTTATGCATCAAAAAGGGCAAACCTTGTGGAGTAAGATATCGTAAATCTGTATTTAAGGTTAAATTCGCTATCCGGATCTGTACATTTAATTAAGAAACTGAGTTGAAATCTAAATCCCACATATTTCTCGTTTATTTATTGTTCAATACCCTGGCAGCCTTTACACAGCAGGCGGTTGAGTTCACCGAAAACAAAGGTCAATGGAACGATTCAGTACTGTTCAGGGGACTCATCAATAACGGTGCCTTTTTCCTGGAAAGGAACGGCTTTACCGTATTGCTGCACAATGAAGATGATTTGCAGCAAATTACGGAGCGTATACATGGCCATCCGCCGGAAGGGGAAACAGATCCAAAAACGAGTAAAAGATCGGCTCATCCCCGGCCCGGTCATGGAAATGAAACGGATCCTGATGCCGGCATTACGCTGCGCTCTCATGCATATCGTATGCGCTTTGCGGGAGCCAGTGCCGATGCCACGATAATAAGCGAAAAGCCGGTCAATTCTTATGAAAATTATCTTACCGGCAATGACCCTTCCAAATGGGCGGCCAACTGCAAAATATTCCAGGCGGTTACCTACAAGAATATTTATCCAAATATTGATGTGCATTATTATGCACAGGGTGGGCAATTAAAATACGATATTGTTGTTTACCCCGGGGCCAATATTAATGATATTGTTATGCAATACGAGGGCGCGGATAAATTGCAGATCAAAAACCGGGAACTGTATATCAAAACGTCGGTGGGCGATATAAAAGAACTATCCCCCTATTCTTACCAGGCTGGCAGCGCAGGAAAAAATGAAGTGGATTGCAGATATGTACTGGAAGGCAGAGATAAAGTGAAGCTGAAGGTCAGGCAATATGATCCGTCGCAAATACTGGTAATTGACCCCACTCTTATATTCGCCACCTTTACAGGCAGCGCCTCGAGCCAGTGGGGATTCACGGCAACTTACGGTTCAGACGGAAGTTTATATTCGGGAGGTATTGTCTTTGGTCCCGGCTTTCCGGTTTCGGCAGGCGCTTTTCAAACTGCTTACAGCGGAAGCAGTGGTACAGAAGTTTTTGATATAGGCATCATGAAATTCAACGGCAGCGGTAACAACAGATTGTATGCTACCTATATTGGTGGTACCGGAGCCGACCAGCCGCATAGTTTAATTGAAGACAGCCAGGGCAATCTCGTAATACTGGGCAGAACGAATTCAGGCAATTACCCTTTGCAGCCTGCAGATAATACATTGGGTAGCGGAGGCGGATTCGACATTGTAGTATCAAAGCTCAACAGTACGGGTACGCAGCTTATTGGTTCAAAACGAATCGGTGGATCCAATTCAGACGGAGTGAATATATCTACTTCCCGGTCGCCCAACAGCCTCTCCGTTTTTTATGGTGATGATTCAAGAAGCGAAGTAATATTGGATAACAGCGATAATATTTATATTGCCAGTTGCACGCAATCGGATAACTTTCCTGTAACCAGCGGTGCCTCACAGGCTACCAGGGCAGGTAAGCAGGATGGTGTGGTAATGAAGATAGCACCCGATGTTGGAACTGTGCTGTTCAGCACATTATTTGGCGGTGATGATGATGACGGCACTTTTGTTATTGCGCTTAACCCGCTTAACAGCAATATATATGTAGCCGGATCAACCAAAAGCAATGATTTGCCGGGCGTGCCGTCTTCGGGTGCTGTTGCACCGGCTTACCAGGGGGGCACAGCAGATGCTTTTGTAGCAATATTCAGTAATTCGGGCGCTTTACAAAAAGCTACCTATCTCGGTACCGGCAATATGGATGCCATATATGGTTTAAAATTTGACCAGAAAGGGTTTCCCTATGTTACGGGCGTTACTCTTGGTGCATGGGAAGTTACCCCGGGCGTATATAATAATCCCGGCACAAAACAATTTATCGTAAAAATGCAGCCCGATCTTTCGGCAAATGTATATTCAACCGTATTTGGCAGCGGCACTTCAACCTTCAATATCTCACCTGTAGCTTTTGCCGTAGATAAATGTGAAAATGTATATGTAGCGGGATGGGGCGGCAGATTGAACCCCAGCAGCGATGATCCGTTCCATACTTCCGGCACTTTTGGAATGCCCACAAAGAACTGCGATGTATTGCCCAATGGCTGTAGTACGGATGGCAGCGATTTTTATTTTTTTGTGCTGGAAAAAGATGCACAGGATATTTTATTTGGTGCATTTTACGGACAAAAGGGAGGCTTTGGCGATCATGTGGATGGCGGGACCAGCCGGTTTGATGCCAATGGTGTCATTTACCAGGCTATATGTGCGGCATGCTTTATATCGAGGTTTCCCCAAAGTACTTTTCCCACAACACCGGGTGTATGGCGGCCAAGATCGGGAAATCCAAACGAATGTAACCTGGCAGCGGTAAAAATTGAAATGGACTTCTCGGGGGTAACCAACGGTATCCGAACAACTATAGAAGGAAAACCCTACAGGGATTACGGCTGTGTGCCGGTTACCGTAGATTTTTTAGATACCTTGCAGAAAGGAAAGACATACCTGTGGGATTTCGGCGATGGCAATACGGCCACCACAACCACGCCCGGCATCAGCCATACATATAATGTTGTTGGATCTTATAACGTAAGCCTGATCTCTATAGATTCCAGCAAATGCATTGTAAGCGATACAGCATATACTACCATCAGGGTAAGAACGGACAGGGCAGCATTGGGAGCAACCGCCAGTAAATTGCTTCCCTGTGAAAGCCTGAATTTTGAGTTTACCAATACATCGGTGGCGCCACCGGGTAAGCCTTTCCACAACAGCACATTTACCTGGGATTTTGGTGATGGTTCGGCGCCGGTAACAACAGGACCCGGTAAAATAATACATGAGTTTCCTTCACCAGGCACATATAATGTAAAGCTATCCCTGGCCGACACCAATTATTGTAATGCACCCGACACCTTTGCGCTTACCATGCGTGTGGCTCCCAATGTTGAGGCAAGATTTGAAACACCGGCCGAAGCATGCATACCACATCATGCTGTATTTAACAATACATCAGAAGCGGGACAATCGTTTTACTGGGACTTTGGCGATGGCACTACTTCAACCGAATTTTCCCCTGAACATGATTACAACACAGAGGGCACTTACCGGGTAAAACTGGTAGTTGTTGATTCCATGACCTGTAATATTTCCGACTCTGCATTTTTTACCATTAATGTACGGCAGGGGCCAACAGCCGGCTTTACTTTCAGTCCCGTACAGCCACAGGAAAATACGCCGACAACTTATACCAATACCTCAATGAATGCGGTAAGCTATAAATGGTATTTTGGCGATGGTGATACTTCTGTACAGGTTAATCCGGTACACCAGTTCAATTCATCGGGTGAATTTAATACCTGTCTTATTGCCTACAACCAGTATGGCTGCGCCGACACGGTTTGCCAGCCGGTATCGGCACTTGTATCTCCTTTAATTGCTGTAGCCAATGCCTTTTCACCCAATGGCGATGGTGTGAATGATAAGGTATTTGTGAGAGGTTATGCTATTGGAAAAATGGTTTTCCGTATATACAACCGGTGGGGTCAACTGGTATACCAAACCACAGACCGGAACCAGGGCTGGGATGGAAAATACAAGGGCGTTTTGCAACCCATGGACGCATATGCCTATACGCTGGAAGTAGAATTTACCGACGGAAGCAAAGCAACCAAAAAGGGAGATATTACGTTGCTGAGATAAAGAAGAATTTGAGATTTGAGATTTCAAATATCAAATATCAAATTTAAGATCTGACTGCCTGGAGATTGACGAATATAACGGAGGTTACGAACATGTTACTATCTTTATTACATACACGATGTTCATGGGCGCGGAATGCAAAACACATTTTGATGCAGCGGATCGTTAAACATAGCCGTACAACGCGGATCTTTATATTCACATTGTTAATGGGAACGGGCATATTAAACGTGCTGCCGTCTTTCGTTTGCGCCCAGGATCTGCATTTCTCACAATTCTTCAATTCGCCGTTAACCACCAACCCTGCCA
>NZ_DAOMOZ010000262.1:0-5866 GCF_035444585.1 Agriterribacter sp. | reverse complement strand
GCATCAAGGTAAACGATTATATCAAAACCTGCTGCCAGCATTCCTTCGTGCATAGATATGCCCTTCCCCTTTTTGGAACTGGTAATAACTCTTGCCCCTTCTTTTAAAGCTTCACTTACCGTATGGTCTGTAGAATTATCATCCACTACAATAATTTCCTGCGGTACAGTAGTTTGCCTGATGCGCTGGATTACTTTCCGGATGGTGGCCCCTTCATTTAAAGCAGGTATAATTACGCTGATCATAAGTATTGCTTTCCCATTCGAAACAAAAATAACCGTTTTTTTTCAGCACTGGGAATCGGTGGCTGTTAAATCGCTATGCATCCGTTTCACTATAATTATTCATTGCTTCATTGCATCCTGCTGCAGATGCTTCATTTGTGCCAATGACAGGCAGAAGGAACGACAATGCACTATTATACCAATGCTCAACATCACGCCATTCTTTCATCCTGCCTGCCGGTAACCAGCGATGGTAACGATGCCGGGTACCTGCAACCAAGTCCGGCCCAACAACCCACAGCCTGTCACGCCGACGAAGGAAGTGTCTGATAGGCGGCTCACTTTTCACGGTACCCACTCGCCTGATTTGCTTTACCTAACAAAAATATTCATGTGTTCCTGTACCTTAGATAAGCAAGCTGCTGCTTAACCCATAACAAAAAGGCTGCCCGTGATGAGACAGCCGGTAAAAAACAATTGAAGTATTAATAAGCTTCCAGCTTACAGGCTATAGCGCAGGGTTATGCCAAAGGTCCTGGGATCTCCAGGCACAGCGGCGTAATGACCGGCATTGCCGGCGGCAGGCAACAATTGCTCAAAATAGTTTTTATCAAGCAAATTCCGGCTCCACAAAAAAGCCGATAAGCCGTAAGGAGTCCGGAAACCAAGCCTGGCGTTCAGCAGAACGTAGCCATCAATGTTCAGGTACTTTGAAGGCGATGCGCTCGAAGAAAAAGAGGAACGATAGTAACCATCTGCTGCTATAAAGAACTTCCCGGCCTTGCCTAAAAATAGGGCCGGAGCAGTAAATTCTCCGCCTAATGAAGTTGTCCATTTGGAAATGCCGGGAAGGTCACCTCCCGAAATATCTTTAAATGCAGCGGGACCGCCGGTTTCTTCCAATGGCACCGGTGCGTTTTTAAAGGACACATATATGCCTTCGGTGAATGCCAGTGCGCCGTATACCGAAAAATGTTTACTGAGCCTGGTATTGCCATCAAATTCAATGCCGCGGATGCGTACCTTTTCGGCGTTGGCGAGGTAACCGCGGTTCACGCCTACTTCAGCAGTTTGAACCTGCGTTTGGTAATCTTTAATATTGGTATTGTAAACCGTTAGGTTGAGGGTAGTGCCCGGCGCCGGCGTTGTTTTTATACCAAACTCAAAATGTTTTACATATTCAGGCTTTATTGCAGCCAGATCCAGTAATACTTCCCCGTTTGCCGTAGGTAGTCCGCCCAGGTTAAGTCCTACGGATTTGTAGTTGGTAGAAAAAGTAGCATAGCTGTTGATCTGGCCGGCAACTTTAAATGCCAGCGTGAGCAGACCGGACAGGTTGGTGTTGTCGGTGTTGGTTTTAAAAGCCTGGTCGGCGTATACGGTTTTCTTGAGTGCGATCAGTGCCGGATCGTCCGTTTGCATTCCTCCGTAGGTTTGACGGTTGAAGTCTACTTTTTTATTGTCGTAATTATAACGTAACCCGCCCAGTACATGCAAACGTTCGGTGATGGCAAAATCTAATTGCCCGAATGCCGCGCCGCTGAAGGTATTGAGTGATGATCTTGTTCTTATGCCATACCCGTCGAAAAGGCCGGGCGTATTCCATTTCGGATCGATGGTGTTTTGCGAAAAGCGCCATTGTGCAGCTCCGGATTCTTCTGTATGGTATGGGTTTGTTTTCAGGTCCTGCCCAATGGCAAACAAGCCCAGCACACCGCTCAGCCGGGGAGTGAAATCGCCTGCATACCGTATCTCCTGCGACCAGTTGGTATGTTTAGAGGGCGCCTGCGATAAGGTTAGCACGGGAAGCCCGGTAAAGTCCCTGTCGTTTGAAGGATCCCATTTCCAGTAGCGCCAGGCCGATGTAGAAGTAAGAGTGCTCCGCCCGAGTTTTATGTCAACATTCAGTGAAGCGCCGCCGAGGTCGTTGCCCGACCGCCATGGCGTATTGTGATCCATTTTCCGGTCGAAAGGATTCCGGCTTGGGAGGTCATAATTAAGGTCAGCAATGATTTGTTCAAATTGCCGGTATGCAGGGCGCTGTGTGGTTACAACGCCTGCCACTACCTGTGCATAGCCGTCGGGCCGCTGGCTGCTTGCATCTGCTGCCAGCGTGATATCTATTTTATCTGATGGCGTATACAATAGTTGGCCGCGGATGCCCAGGTTGTTGACATCATTTATTTTCTTTTGCGTTGCTATGTTTTCAATGAGCCCGTTACGCTGTGTACCGGAAAAAGACAGCCGCCCGGCTAATTTTTTGGACAAAGCCCCGGTGATGGAGCTCTTGGCCTGGATAAACCCGTAGTTGCCATAGCTCACTTCAAAGTTGGCGCCTGGTTTAAAGCCGGGCTTGCGGGTAATAACATTAAATGCACCGGCTGTGGTATTTTTTCCGAATAAAGTTCCCTGTGGACCGCGCAATACTTCTATCCGTTCAATATCAATAAAATCCAGTGTTGCCGCTGCCGGCCGCGCATAATAACCCCCGTCTACATAAAAGCCAACGCCGGGTTCCACGCCGTCATTGGTCAATCCATACGTGGTGCCCTGTCCGCGCACGTTCAGCGCCGTGTTGCGCGGGTTGGAAGAATAAAGCTGAACCGAAGGGATCAGCTCTTTCAGCCGGTTTACATTAAAAGCGCCGGCATCTTCCACCAATGAGCGGGTTACTACAGAAACCGGAACAGGAACATTTTGCAGCACTTCGCTGCGCCGCCTGGAAGTAATGATGATCGTATCTTTTTGATACAGTGACTGAAGCTGCACCAACACATTATTTATATTCCTGTTTCTAACGACCAGTTCCCTGGCTTCATATCCTGTAGAAGTTATAATCAGTGAAAAAGGGAATTGCTGCCGGTCAATGTCCAGAGAAAAGCGGCCTGAAGAATCGGTAATGGCACCTGTGTTTGTTTTTTTTATGGTTACGCTGGCGTAAGGAATGCCATCGTTGTTTTCATTTACTACCCGGCCGGTAAATTGTGCAAAAGCCAGTACGGGCAATAAGGATCCTAAAGCAAAGAGCATGCGTTTCATGTATAAAGTTTTGATTGACGAGGAAATGTGATTGTAAAGTCTACTAAATTAGTAGAATAATAGAATAAAAAAATTACTTAATGTGGCATAAGTTTAGTTGCAGAGACAACATCGGTGAATATTATTGCAGGGGCAAAACATATATCAACTGTTTCATTAAATATCGGGCAATGTTATAGCATTTTTATTAGTCTACAAAATTTGTAGACTTTATTTTAAAATATTAAGAATTATTGGCCGGAGAAAACTTTTGAAAGTTAAACGAAAGCCAATAAAGGAGAGTATTTTAGCCCCTCTCCGGCTGGAGAGGGGTTGGGGTGAGGCAAAGTCAGGCTGCTAAAGGCTTTTATTACTTTTGCCGGATAATAATGGTTAAGAATATTGATTTGTATGGCTTATACGGATAGTTACGCCGGCAGCCTATTGATGAACTTACAATAAAGTGCAGTAACGTGAGCTTTGGATGTTGAATAAGTAAGCTATTGTTAAGTTAAGCGTAAAATGACAAACGGGAAAGCGGGCATCTGGTGTCTGTCGCCTGTCCGTCGGCCGGCAGATTTCTCTTCTCACGTATTATAATGGATCAGAATTTTATTTACCACAGTTGCTCTATCGTTTAATCATCCTCTTTCTGTGCAGCCAAAAAGCTAACCACATCACGGATTTCTTTTTTGGAAAGGATGGTTTTCATATCGGGCATGCTCGATGGGGCGTCGGTTCTTTTGGCAACATGGTCTTTTGCAATCACCCGTAAAGGTTCGCCGCCTATTTTTAAAGTGAGGCTGGTTTTTGTTTCCGAGTCCAGTATACCCGATACACTGCTGCCGTCTTTTAATTCAAGAACAACAATGCCATACCCCGGTGCAAGACGGGCACCCGGATCAATCAACGCTTCGAGTATTTGCTGTCTGCTTATTCGTGAAGCTATTCCGTTAAGGCGTGGACCGGCATTGCCACCCCTGTCGTTGTAAGAATGGCATTTCATGCACTGCGCATTCTGGTTGCGGAAGAAAACAGCTCTTCCCCTTGATACATCGCCGCCGTATAAGCTGCCTGCATATGCGGCCAGTTGGTCGCCATGTGATAATTTTTGAGTAATGGTTTTATACTTTGCACTTAATTCAACCGCACCGCTGCTGTCTATGGCTTCGCCCAGCTCAAGATACAGATCGGGCGATAATTTTCCGGCAGCCATTGTGTTGAGCAGTTCTTCCAGCGGCTTTTGTACATTTTCTTTGGGGAGGTTTCCCAGGGCAAGTATGGCTGCCTGCTTTTCCTCCATTGTTTTGGTAGCTATTACTTTTGATAACAATGAAACCATCAGGTCTTTGGGAAGATCCATTTGCTGCAGCAGGTTAAGCCCCTCAACCCTTACTTTCTTTTCCTTGTCGGAAAGCGCCTGGCTCACAGCATCGCCTGCCCGCTGGTAACCGAGTGCAACCACGGTATTCAGCGCTTCAATCCGCATCTCAGGCGAAGGGTCATTTTTAACCAGGTCAAACAGCGCCGGTAATGCATCACTGATGTGTAGCAGCGCGACGGCTTTTGTTGCGCTGAGACGCACAGGCAATTCCTTATTCTTCAACAATGCTGCTAAAGGAGATCCCATGTTTTTTTGCAGAAGGCCGGGATCTCTTTCCACCACGCCGCGGTAATAGCCGTCTACTCGATCCAGCACCGACGGTTTTGCCCATACACTCAGGGCGCCAATGGCCTCGGCCCGCATTGCTGCCGGAGCGCCTTCCTTCATGGCATAGCTGATCAACTGCTGCATGGCTTTTTCGCTGCCGGTGCGCAGGTTGGCGTTGATGCTGCGCCGGATCAGTGCTTCATTTGTAAAATTGGTTTTACCAAGCAGATCTCCCAAAGCCGGTAAAGCATCTTTTATAGCATTATCATCATTAATGGCCCGTGCTGCTTCTGTTACTACGAACTCATCCTTATCGCTGAGGAACTTTGCAACACCGGCATCGCCCATCCTCCTGAGCGCTACCACGGCTGATATGCGCAGGGCGCGGGAAGGGCTTTGCGCCAGGGCGATAACGGGCTCCGCCTTTCCTATGCGTGCCAGTGCAAGGCTACCGGCATGCCGCAGGTAAGCGTCTTCATCGTTATTATCCTGCAGCATTGCAACAATAGCGTCAATAGCAGGTTCGTATCGGATCCTTCCCAGCGCTTCCGCTGCAAAAAACCGAACCCGGCTGGCTGTGTCTTTTAAAAGCGGCACCAGTTTTTCACCTGCCGCAGCATATTTCATGTCACCCAGCCATTTGGCCGCTTGTGCCCTTATTTCGGGATCACTGTCCTGCAACAGGGGCAATAACGGAACAGCGTATTTTTTGTCTTTCCGTGCCAGCTGGCTCATACCCCATATTGCGTTTATGCGTGCCAGTTGGTTACCCGACACGGAAAATGTTTTCTGAAAAATGGCCGCTCCGTTTCCGCCACGTTTTACGAGCTCAAACTGTGCTTTTTGACGTACCCGCATATCCGGGTTTTCCAGCATGGCCGACAACTCTTCTTCCGATTTGCCGCTAAAGTTTTCGGATAATAGTTTTTTTGTTTCTATGCGTTCGGCAGAGCCTGCTCCCTGTGCATCATCC
>NZ_DAOMOZ010000261.1:0-5896 GCF_035444585.1 Agriterribacter sp. | reverse complement strand
ATCACTACTACAAATAAAGTCATCCGGATCGCTCCTGACCCCCGTATAAGATCTGAAGCGAGGTTTATACAGGGATTATATTACTCCAACACAAATGATAAGGCTAAGGCGCTGGCGAGCTTTGATGAGTGCATTAAGAATGATTATACTTTTCTGGATGCATACGTGGAAAAGGGATTATTACTCTACGATTCAAAAGACTATAAAGCGGCACTGGCTGTATTTGAGCAGACCATACAGGTGAGTAATACTTTTGCCGAAGGATACTATAACGCAGGCAGATGCGAGGAAGCATTGGGGAAGGAGGAAGCGAAATTGTATTATCAAAAAGCGCTGGGGCTGGATAAGGATTTGAGTGCGGCAGGGGAGGGGTTGAAGAGGCTTAAATGAATTTGAAAATTTGAAAACTGAACCACGGAGACAGGGAAAACAGGGAGTTGCATGGAGGTGTTTTTTTTGCGGCCGTTGCTCCTTCGCGCGCTTTGCGTGAAATCTTCCACCGGGCAGTTTTGGTTGCTCGCGGCGGGCACAGCGTGGCGGCGGGCACAGCGATACCTTTCTTTGAGCCCATTGCTTCTTTGCGTACCTGGCGTGAATCAACCCGAAGCCTTAACCCTGAAATCCAAAAGAATACACTATGAACTAAAAAATCAGCAATCAAAAAATCGGAAATCAGCAATGCCCCTATCCTGGAACCTGCGACTTGTACCCTGCACGCATCTCAAATATTAAATCTCATATCATTCTTTCCTCCTGAACCGTATGGTGCCGCTTGATTTTTCTGTAGAGGTAATGTATACTTCATGGCGTTTACCCGCCACCGTTACCACCATTAAAGCGGTATTGGGTGGGATGGCGCCCATATTATCGGCATACATCACCAGCTCATTTTCTTCGCGGGTAGTATCCAGTTTGATCTTCAGGGAAAGCGGCTTGTCGGTTAAACGGTGACGAGAGAGCAACAACTTGTTATTGTAAAAAACGGAGATGGTATCGCCGTCAATTTCTCCATTATCGTAAAAATCTACTTTAAATTCCTCGTCTGTCGGGATTTCTATGACCTTCAGGATGTTTTTGCTTCTTTTGGCATATCCCGGGAGCTCAGGAGCGGTAATATCGGGTAGCTCGGATCTTGTAGCGCCCTGGACCTTTTGGGGCTTGGGAACGATCGTTTCCTTACCGGGTGTTGCAGTCTTAGGCTTTGGATTGTTCTTTTTTACAACCGGTGGATTTGCAGGTGCAGCTTTTTTGGCTGTTGCCGGAGAGCCGGATCGCGGCTTATGGGTAAGATTTTGCTGTGTGGTGGTTTTTTGTTTTACAGTTGCCTGAGTGTTCTTTTGAGGTGTCGTTTTACGGGGCACCACCCGCGTAAGGGTTTTCCTTTCCAGCTCGGTACTGCCTACGCCACAGCCATTCGGGCGGTACCCCCTCCATCTGCCTACTAATTTTTCCGTACTGCCCTGCTTTAAAAAAGTAAGTATGTGTGTTTGCAAACAATCACTCCATCTGGGCGGTGTATTGCCTTTGATCCTTTCCTCTTCATTTACCATCACCGATTTACTTGATGCATCATAACTGCCTTCCAGCCGGCATATCACATAATACCTTTTTTCGGGATAGTTAAAATACGAGTAAGAATACCCGCTCACCTTGTCGCCTTTAATATACAGCTCCAGTACGTATTCCGTTTCCCCCTGCATGGCAACAACATCGCCAGCCGAATTGAATGAACCGCGCCATTGCCCGTTGAGATTCTGGCTTATACCACGATAGCTGCCCAGTAGCAAAATCAGCACAAGCCATCCTTTCATTGCATACAAAAGTTTCATGAAGCAAAAATAAACTCAATAGCAGGGAAATACCCTTATGAAATGAAATGATACGCCAATAGTTCGTTAAATTTGCCCTCTTTTTCAGGAACAGGAGAATAAAATATGATAAAAATTACTTTTCCGGATGGCGCGGTACGGGAATATCAGCCGGGTACTACCGCATTGGATATTGCAAAATCTATCAGTGAGGGACTGGCCAAGAAAGTGCTGGCTGCCAGTGTTAACGGGCAGGTGTGGGATGCGGCGCGCCCTATTTATAACGACAGCACTTTGAAATTGCTGACATGGAATGAAACAGAAGGAAAATCCACTTTCTGGCATTCTTCGGCACATTTGTTGGCTGAAGCTGTGGAATCGCAGTTTCCCGGTGTGAAATTTTGGGTAGGTCCGCCTGTTGAAAACGGCTTTTACTATGATATGGACCTGGGCGACAGGAAAATAAGTGAAGAAGACCTGGCTGGCATTGAAAAAAAGATGGCGGAGCTGGCAAAGCAGGGCAATCCTTATATCCGTAAGGAAATTTCAAAAGCAGATGCCGTTAAATATTTTGAGGACAAGGGAGATGAGTACAAGCTCGATCTGTTGCAAAATCTGGAAGACGGTAATATTACTTTCTATACCCAGGGCGGGTTTACCGACCTGTGCCGCGGTCCGCATATTCCCCAGACCGGTTTAATAAAAGCGATTAAGCTTACCAATATTGCCGGTGCATACTGGAAAGGCGATGAAAGGAACAAGCAGCTTACACGCATATATGGTATTACTTTTCCCAACCAGAAGGAACTGGATGAATACCTGCAGATGCTGGAGGAAGCTAAAAAGCGGGATCATCGCAAACTGGGCAAAGAGCTGGGCATTTTTGCTTTTGATGATGATATTGGGCCGGGATTGCCTTTGTGGCTGCCCAATGGGGCAATAGTTATTGAGGCGCTTGAGAAATTAGCCAAAGACACAGAAGAAAGAGCGGGTTATAAAAGAGTGGTTACGCCGCATATAGCCAAGGAAAACCTGTATCTCACCAGCGGGCATTTGCCGTATTACCAGGACAGCATGTACCCGCCTATGGAGTTGGATGGCACCAAATACTACCTGAAAGCGATGAACTGCCCGCATCATCATAAAATATTTGCGGCTGAGCCCAAAAGTTATAAAGACCTTCCTTATCGTTTGGCCGAATACGGTACCTGCTACCGTTATGAGCAAAGCGGCGAGTTGTTTGGTTTGATGAGGGTTCGCTGTCTGCATATGAATGATGCCCACATTTACTGCACCAAAGAACAGTTTTATGAAGAGTTTAAGGCGGTAAATGAAATGTACCTTAAATACTTTAAGATTTTTGGGATTGATAAGTATGTCATGCGGCTGAGCCTGCACGATGCTTCCAAGCTGGGGAAAAAATATGTGGATGAGCCGGAATTATGGAAAGAAACGGAAGCCCTTGTAAGGGATGTGCTGGTGCGCACCAATACACCTTTTGTAGAAGTGCAGGATGAAGCTGCTTTTTACGGCCCTAAAATTGATGTGCAGATATGGAGCACCATCGGGCGGGAGTTTACGCTGGCCACCAACCAGGTAGATTTTGCACAGGGCAGGCGCTTTAACCTGGAATTCACCAACAAAGACAATGCACCCGAAATACCCCTCATCATTCACAGGGCGCCTTTGGGAACGCATGAACGTTTTATAGGGTTCCTGCTGGAGCACTACGCAGGCAAATTCCCGGTGTGGCTGGCGCCTTTGCAGGTAAAGATTTTACCCATCAGCGACAGGTTCATGGAATATGCACAAAATGTTTTGGAATCATTGAAAAATGCAGATATTCGTGCGGAAATTGACGACAGGCCCGAAAAAATAGGGAGAAAAATTAGAGATACCGAACTGGCTAAAGTACCTTACATGCTGGTAGTGGGAGAAAAGGAAGTAAATGAAAAGAAAGTAGCGGTAAGAAGGCATGGCAAAGGCGATACGGGCACAAAGCCGGTGGAAGAATTTATCAAAGAAACTGTTATCGAAATAAAGAACAGGGTATCGGAATGAAAGATGTGAAAGGTGAGATATGAAAAGACGAAATAAGGGCACATCTGATATCAGTTAAACAGGTTATTTCAAATTTTAACAATAACAATTAAAACCTCCCTGAAAAGGAGTATCACTTTAAAAATCGTAAATGGCATTTCCACCACGACCGCAATTTACCAGGGGTAATTTCAACCCCCGTTTCAGAAAAGAACAACAGCAGGAGCATCGCACTAACCACATGATAAGAGTGCCCCAGGTAAGACTGGTGGGCGATAATGTGGAGGTGGGTGTATATTCTATCCAGGAGGCATTAAAGATTTCTGTTGAGCAGGGGCTTGATCTTGTGGAGATTTCTCCCAATGCAGACCCGCCTGTATGCAGGATCATTGATTATAACAAATTCCTGTACGAAAAGAAGAAGAAGGAAAAGGAAATGAAAGCCAATTCCAAGGTTTCTGAAGTAAAGGAAATACGGTTCACTCCCAATACAGATGAACACGACTTTAATTTTAAAGCCAAGCATGCCGAAGATTTTTTAAAGGATGGCAATAAAGTAAAAGCATACGTGCAGTTTAAAGGCCGCGCCATTATGTTTAAAGAAAGAGGAGAATTGCTGCTGCTTAAGTTCGCGGAAAGACTGAACGAGATAGGCGCTCCCGAGGGGCTGCCCAAATTAGAGGGCAAAAGGATGATGATCATTTTTGCTCCCAAAAGCCAGAAGAAGAAAAAGTAATAAATCCACTGTAAATAGCAAAGTACGCCACGAAGTCACGAAGCCACAAAGTGTTTTCCTTTGGGCCCTTGTGCCTTCGTGGCAATATCTCCAAAAGCGCGAAATCACAAGTTGTTTTCCTTTGTGCCCTTGTGGCTGTGTGGCAAAATCACCAATGAACAAAATATGAACTGCAGGCATTGAATTAATTTTTCATGTTGCTTCGGGTTGTCATTAACATTTTCTTCTGTACTGCGGAATAATTTTTGAATAGCTTCGTTATCATTTCCTATACAATGATGATAAACCGGATAGCTATATTGTTCTGTATCTGCCTGTTGTGCGGCGTTTCTTTCGCCCAGCAGTATGACCCCGGGAAAATAAATAAAAAGGCGATCAATTTTTATAACCTGGCGCTCGACCAGGCGCAGAACGGGCATTACAAAGAAGCCATCCGTTTTATAGATCGTGCGCTTGAAGCAGATAATCGGTACGTAGATGCCTGGCTTACCAAAGCAGGCGTTTACGGAGAAATGAAAATGTACGACAGTTGTATCGCTTCTTATGAAAAGGCCTTTGCCATGGATATTCAATACACGAAGGATTACAGGTTGCCCTATGCCATTAACCTGGCAGGGGCAGGACGGTTTGAGGCTGCACTGAATGCGGTGAATGAATTTCTTGCCAATCCCGACCTCAATGAGCCGAGCCGTAAAGCAGGAACGTACCGCAAACGATCTTTTGAGTTTGCGGTGCAATACGACAAGGATCACCCCACTAAAAATTATGTTTTCGCTCCGCGCAACGTAGGGGATAGCATAAATAGCGAAGACCTTGAATATTATCCTTCGGTAACCATTGATGACAAAATATTGGTCTTTACGAGACGTGTGAAGGGATACAATGAAGATTTTTTTGTGAGCAAGCGCAAGGATAGCCTGTGGTCGAAGGCGAAAGGGATTGATGGCGACATCAACAGCAATTTCAATGAAGGTGCACAAAATATTTCACAGGATGGCGAATGGCTGGTATTTACCGGCTGTAATTTCCCCGAGGGGTTGGGGAGCTGCGATTTGTTTTTTTCGTCTCTTACCAAAAGGGGCTGGAGCATGCCCGAAAACCTCGGGGAACCTGTAAACAGTGAATTCTGGGAATCTTCCCCCTGTCTTTCACCCGATAAGCGCGAATTGTATTTTTCGAGCAACCGACCCGGCGGTTATGGAGGAAAAGATATTTATGTTTCGAAGCGTATGCCCAACGGCCGCTGGAGCGAACCCGAGAATATGGGTCCAAAAATAAATACAGGCGGCGATGAAAGCTGCCCTTTTATCCA
>NZ_DAOMOZ010000260.1:0-5903 GCF_035444585.1 Agriterribacter sp. | reverse complement strand
AAATGCCTGAAATTATGTATCCTTCCGCCTGGTATAATGGCATCTTTATTTTTAAGGTGCAACCGGCGGATAAGATATTCCAGTAAACCCGAGTCAATTTCCTTATCGTATAAAAACCGGACCGGCTTCCCTTTCTTTCGTGTTTTCAGTCCCTTTTTGATCTTTTGTATGTAAGGAATGCTCATATCGGTATCAAGGTCAAACTCCGCATCGCGGGTAACCTTTATGATATGAGCCGAATACTGGTCATACCCCAGGAAAGAAAAAATATGCGGAACACAAAACCGTATCACGTCTTCCAGCAAAATAAGGTAATGCTCTCCGGGTTTGGAGGGAAGGCGCACAAACCGGGGCACCACCCTGGTAGGTACTTCAATCAGGGCATACTTCTTTTTATACGCCGAATCGCTCTTTGACAATACCACGGCAAGCAAAATGGCTTTTTCACGGAGGGCGGGGAAATTTTCTATGCTTTCAATCATCAGGGGAATGATAGAAGATGATACTTCTTCATCGTAAAAAGTGCGCACGAATTTTTGCTGCTCCCTGTTCAGTTGTTTTTCAGTGACCAAAAAAATTTTCTGTTTTTTCAGCTCATTGAAAATTGTTTTCCATATCCTGTCAAATTCACTCCTTTGTTCCAGAACAGTAAGGTGTATCTGGTCTAATATTTTTTGAGGTTGCTGCTCAAGGTGCATGCGGGCCTTCTTCCCCAGTTCCAGCATTCTTTTTAAAGCAGCAACCCTCACCCTGAAAAACTCATCCAGGTTATTGGAGAATATACCAAGAAATTTTATTCGCTCTTTAAGCGGAACAGTAGGGTCGGCAGCTTCCTGTAATACTCTTGCATTAAAAGCCAGCCAACTGATATCCCGGACAATGGTTTTGCCTTTTTCCTTAGTCATGTACTTGTTTGTCTTACCGGTAAAAATAAGCAAACAAGCTATGGGGCATATATTAAGTTTTATTAAAGATCGCTACAGTTCCCGGATCTTTTGTATAAGTGCAGTGGTAGAATATCCTTTTACCAGGGGGATGATCTTTACTTCGCCCCCGTTTTTAATAACATCCTCCGCTCCTACTATTTGTTCTATAGCGTAATCACCTCCTTTAATAAGGGTGTCGGGCTCTATGAGCCTGATAAGCTCAAGAGGCGTTTTTTCATCAAACAATACAACGGCATCTACCATGGCCAATGCGGCAAGCATCTGTGCCCTGAAAGACTCGTTGTTAACGGGCCTGTTCTTTCCTTTTAATTTTTTCACTGAGGCGTCGGTGTTAATGCCTACCACCAGTATGTCGCCCGAAGCCGCGGCCTGCGATAGTATTTCGAGGTGTCCCTGGTGTAAAATATCGAAACAGCCATTTGTAAATGCAATCGTTTTATCCAGGAGCCTCCAGCGTTTTACCTGGTGTTGCATACCATTGAACGTGAGGATTTTATTATGGGTTAATGCCGGGTATTTCATATTTGCTCCTGTTTATAACGGGTAATAAAAGTAAACAAAGTATTCCTGTAAAAATAACAATTCCTGTTTGCGCTATCCATAAGATCCAGCCAAATCCAAGCGCCGGTCCTTCGGCAACAGCATACAACGGCAATAGTTTCTGGATGGTATACTGATATGCGCCGATGCCGCCCTGCGTGGCAAGCATGGCCAAACTTCCAAAGCTCAATATGGAAAAGGCTGCCTTAAATCCGAGATGGCTCACCGCTTCCATTGTATAAAACCCGATTTGGATGCTCAACAGGTATAACATCCATATAGAAAAAGTATAGAGCAGGAAAAGCCATTTGTTTTCCAGGTGTTTGATGCTGGTGATGCCAGTCATTATACCTTTCAGTATTTTTTTAATGGAGCGGACAAACTTTGATGTGGCAAATACCCTTGCAAGTCCGGCTAAAACAATAACAACAACCGCTAAAATTCCGAAGATCGCTGCTATTTTATATATCCTGAACCTGCCCCGTCCATCGTACATTAAGCTGTTGAGCTGCGCTGATGCATATTGGTGAATGGCGTCAAACTGTATAAAAACCGTAATGATGATGATCAGTACAAGGCAAATAAAATCGCATACCCTTTCAGTTACCATAGTGCCAATGAGCTTATCGGCGGGTATTTTTTCGTGCCTGGCCAAAATCGTGCATTTCATCACTTCACCCAAACGGGGGACCAGCAGATTAAAAAAATATCCCAGTATAGTGGCAAAAAAAACATTATTGGCAGAAGGGCGGTGCCCGAGCGGGCGGATCAGTATTTTCCACCGCAATGCCCTGATGTAATGACTGACCATCAACAACAGCATTGCAGGCAAAACCAGCCGGTAGTTGGCATTTTTCAACGCATCCGTCAAATACCTCCTGTTTTCGGGCGACAGGTTGCGGGCGCTTAACCACAACAGAAAAATACCCAATCCCAAAAAGAAAATATACTGGAGGGTGTTTATCACCTTTTTTTTCATATTATAACTGAATGCCGGTTAAAAGTAAAGGAGGGCTCTCTTAAAAAAAGAACCCGGAAAGACTGATCGCTCCTTTCACGATCAGTGGAGCAGATTTCCCGCTTTCGGAAAAACGATACTGGGCTTAAATTGCTTCGCTTCTTCAAAGTCCATATTGGCGTAAGAAATAATGATAACGGTGTCGCCCACCGCGCCCTGCCTGGCAGCAGGTCCGTTCAGGCAGCATACGCCGGAACCTCTTTTACCTTTAATAAGGTAGGTTTCAATGCGGGAGCCATTGTTAACATTAACGATCTGGATCTTTTCGTTTTCTATCAGGTTAGCTGCTTCCATGAGTTCTTCATCCAAAGTAAGGCTACCCACATAGTTTAAATTGGCTTCCGTAATAACGGCCCTGTGTATTTTTGACTTCAGTATTTCAATTTCCATAGCCTGCAAAATTAAGTGGTAATATTATATTATCATATTATCAATCAACCTTACCTTTCCCATGAAAGCGGCAATTAACGCTATCGCCTTGGTTTGCCCGTCCCAAACATCAATGATCCGCAGGTCTTCGGCCCTCGCTATTGTGAGGTAATCTGCTGTTAGCTCCTTTTGAATAAGCAAAGCACCTGCCCGTTCTGCGATTCCTTTTACCTCGCCGGGCTTTATATTCCGGCTGATGTATGATAATGCCTCGTATATCCCTTGTGCGTTCTGTTTTTCGCGGGCACTAAGCCTCAAGTTGCGGCTGCTCATGGCCAGTCCGCCCGGCTCACGCAAGGTAGGGCAGATAATGATTTCGGCAGGCGATTGAATGAGCTCTAAAAGTTTCCCGATCACCAGGCATTGCTGATAGTCTTTTTGTCCTAAGTAGAGTCGGTCGGGCCGAACAATTTCCATTAACCGGTGCATTACCTGGCATACACCCTGGAAATGGCCCGGGCGGTATTTCCCTTCCAGGACAGATTCGAGATATCCCAGTTCGTATGCGGTTGCAGGGCTGATACCGGAGGGGTATATTTCGGCCACGTCGGGCAGAAAGAGCAGGTCACATCCTTGTTTTTCTAACAGGAGAATATCGCTTTCCAGCGTTTTGGGATAAAGCTCAAAATCCGTCAGATCATTGAATTGTGTAGGATTCACGAATATGCTGCATACTACCACGCCATTCTCCTCTCCTGCCTTTTTTGTAAGTGAAAGATGCCCCTGGTGCAATGCACCCATAGTGGGTATAAAGCCGATCGTTTTTTTTACCGATCGCTGTTTTTGAAGGTATCTGGCGAGGTCTTTGGATTGCTTAATAATGAACATAATGGCGTTAAAAGTAGTAATTGCAAGCGTTTCCACCGCAGTTTCGGCAAAAAAAGCGTACCTTTGCACACCTTACACATTTCGTTAATATATTAACCTAACATAAAAACGGAAAATGTCTACCAAGAAACGAATCCTGTTTATTGCCAATGAAATGTCCCCTTATCTGGAACTGACAGAATTTTCAGAGATTGTGAATCACCTGGCAATAAAATCAAATGACAATGGTTTTGAAGTTCGTTGTATTATGCCCCGTTTTGGTGTTATTAATGAAAGAAGGCACAGACTGCATGAAGTAGTAAGGCTTTCGGGGATCAATGTGTCTGTAGACAATGAAGACTATCCTTTACAAATAAAAGTAGCCTCCCTGCCCAATGCCCGTTTGCAGATTTATTTTCTTGAAAATGAGGACCTTTTTAAAAGAAAATTTGTATTTGCCGATGAAAATGAAAGCTGGTATGACGATAATTGGCTCCGTACCATCTTTTATTGTAAGGGTGCTCTGGAAACGGTAAAGAAATTCGGCTGGCCGCCCGATATCATTCATTGCAGTGGCTGGATGACAGGTTTAATCCCTTTGTATCTCAAAACAGCCTATAAAAAGGAACCCGTGTTCGGCAACAGTAAAATTGTCTTTACCATCGGGCAAAATACATTCAGAGAAAAGATCGGTCCCGATTTTGTTAAGAAAATCGCTATACATGCTTCTATAAAAGATAAGGATCTGGAGCCCTTTAAAGATAATAACAATACAGCCATGTTCAGAGGCGGGGCTGCTTATGCGGATGCCATCACCTTTGGGGCAGCAAAGGTGGAGAAAAAGCTTTCCGATGAATTTTCAAAAGTGAAGGGCAAGAAGGTCCTTCCTTTTAAAGCCGATTCAGATTTAACAGACTATTTACAATTGTATAGCGACCTTGCGCAGAAGTAATGGGGTGAAAGTGAAGGATTAAGGACAATCATTTTTTCCTCTGGCTTTAATACCTAAGTACCGTATCAAAATCCCTCTATTAAAAATTACATCAGGTGAAGTTTAAATTTCTGCTGTTTTCAATCGGACTGGGAACACTGGCCATTGTACTGAATACACACTGCACTAAAATTACACCAACCGATATAGGCACCGATCTTTTACCTGTAGTAGATAACGTACACACTTTTGAAACCTCGTTGAGGGTATATTCGGATAACTTTTTGATGAACGATTCTTCCGTGATCAACTACCCAGACGATCATGCATTGGGTATTATTGAAGATGACCCCCAGTTTGGTAAAACCGAAGCGGAGATCTATTTCGGGATAGCCCCTGCTTCCGACAGCCGGTACCCTTTTGTAAATGCAGACAGCATTATTGCTATGGATTCTGTGATACTGAGCCTCGCCTATACAGGCGTTTACGGCGACAGCAACTCCATGCAGAAGTTCAACGTATTTGAGATCAGCGATCCGGCATTCAAAGACAGCACCGGTTATCTTGTTAGTCATCCGGGCTTTGCCACTGCATTTGATGTACTGGGCAGTGCCACGGTGAACCTGAACACGATAGATGATCCCAAAACGATCGTTATCAAAAGCGATACCCAGGTGGTGAGCAATTTACTGCGTATTCCTTTGGATACGGCATTGGGAAAGCGGTTTGCTGCTTATGATACCAACACGGTATATGTTTCGTCCAACCGGGATTCTGCTTTTCAAAAAGTATTTAACGGGCTGGCTGTAAAAACAGATGCAGGCTCTCCCCAGAGATCTGCATTAACCTACTATAGCCTGTACAATGAGAACACCAGGCTTACCTGTTATTTCCGGATAAAAAAGAACGGGGGTATTGATACGGTGTCGGCTGATTTTGCTTTATACGTCACTGGAACCTATTATGCCTACAATGCCAATATTGTTAAACGCACACCGTTGCATGGATATGCCGCACTTGACCCGCTTAACGCTGTCGCGGATGCGGAAAATATATACCTGCAGTCGTCGCCCGGTTCCTGCGCCATATTGAATATTCCCGGGTTAGACACTCTCAAAAACAGCATCATCCACCGTGCTGAGCTCACATTTGAGTCCATTGCATTACCCGGCAATGGAATATACGGCACACCCGATTTTCTTTTTATAGATCTTATTGACAGCGCCAATAA
>NZ_DAOMOZ010000259.1:0-5906 GCF_035444585.1 Agriterribacter sp. | reverse complement strand
ACAGGTTTATTCATATTTGGCTGACCTAATCACAGCCCAAGTTCCGTTTTTTTCTCAACTCAAAAAATTTCAAACGTTTGCGGCCCCATATAAACTGTTTAAATAGAATTATAATGGTAAGTTTACCTTAGTAAAACAGTACGGATGCCATATCAAAATTTGCTTGTCAGTCCCAATACCGGAAGCCAAAGGTATCATCATTTCACTGCACAGGATGCAGGATGGAGCTATCTCAACTTTGAAGCCAGGCTGCTGGATAACCATGAAACATTTTCAGAAGATACCGGTGAAAATGAATATTGCATCGTTTTACTGGGTGGTAATTTTAAAGTGAGCTCCAATAAAGGCGAATGGGAAACCCGCAATGGCAGAAAAGATGTATTCAGTGGCATCGCCCATACTTTGTATCTTTCCCGCAATACCAGCTTTACGCTTACCGCACAAGCCCCCCATACGGACATAGCAATTTGCCGTGTAGCTACCAATGAAGATCATCCTCCGTATTTAAAGCAACCGGAGGAAGCTGCAATTGAATTCAGGGGAGGTGATAATGCCAACCGTCAGATCAACAGTTTGCTTCAGCCGGGGTTCAACTGCCATAAAATTGTATGCGTGGAGGTTTATACGCCGTCGGGCAACTGGAGCTCCTATCCTGCGCACAAACACGATGAACGCAAGGTAGATGCCAATGGCAACCTGCTGGAAGCGGAACTGGAAGAGATATATTTTTATAAAATAGACAGGCCAAACGGCTTTGCCATTCAGCAGGTGTATACAGATGATCGCTCACTGGATGAAGTAATAAAGGTGCACAATAACGATGCAGTGCTGGTGCCAAAGGGCTATCACCCGGTCGTTGCCGGGCATGGATACAATGTATATTACCTTAACTTTCTTGCGGGCAGCGATCAGTCTTTGGCAAACACGCCCGACCCGCAGCAGGAATGGATATTCGGCACCTGGAAGGGACAGGACCCGCGGCTCCCTATGGTAACAGCGGAAATGAACAATACAATTTGAGATTTGAAATTTCAGATTTGAAATTATGAACTTACAAAGAAAATATGACCTGCTTACTATCGGGCGATCTTCTATTGATCTGTATTCAGCGGATGTGGGCAGACCCTTTACCGACATTTCGGCTTTTAATGCCTTTGTGGGCGGATGTCCAACCAATATAGCAGTAGGAGCTACAAGGCTCGGATTAAAAACCGCGCTGCTCACAGGTATTGGCAACGACCAGGTTGGCGCATTCATTAAACGTTTTTTAGAAAAGGAAAACGTGATCACCGGTTTTATACCCACGATAGAAGGTACCCGGAGCTCGGCTGTTATATTGGGGATTGAGCCCCCGGATAAATTTCCACTGGTATATTACCGCGACAACTGCGCAGATATACATTTGGATATTGAGCATATAGATAAAATTCCTTTCAATGATTTTAAAGCGGCTATCTTTTCAGGTACGGCGTTGAGCAAAGACCCCAGCCGCACTGCCATGTTCTACGCCCTGGAGCTGGCAAAGAAAAATGCTGTTGTAAAACTACTGGATCTCGATTTCAGGGCCGATCAATGGCACGACCCGCGTGCTTTTGGCATAATCATCCGCACGATCTTACCGCAGTTTAATATCGTGATCGGTACTGAAGAAGAAATACTGGCCGCTTATCTCACCGATATCAGCCAGGTATCTATCAAACACCAGCAAATATCGGCTCCCGAGATCAAAGGCAATATTGACAAAGCCATACAAAATATTATAGCCACCGGCATTGATACCCTTATTGTGAAGAGAGGAAAAGACGGCGCTTCTGTATTTGAGAAGGGAAAAGCAGAAGTAAAGGTTCCCGGCTTCCCGGTGGAAGTGCTGAATGTGCTTGGTGCAGGAGATGCCTTTGCAGGAGGATTTTCATATGGTTACCTGAATGGCTGGGATCTGTATAAAAGTGTGCGCATGGGCAATGCCTGCGGCGCCATTATTGTTACGCGGGAAGGTTGCGCTAACTTTATGCCAACACTGGAAGAAGTGATGCGGTTTACAGATGAACGGGGCGGACTGTGAAAATGCTGCGGTCGGTACGCGATGAAGGAGCGTCGGACGGGAAGGTGCGGGTTGCAGGGTACAGGTTACAAGTTGCAGGGATTCCCTGCTACTAACAGCAGAATGAATAGATTCTTTGCCCAAAGCTGACTGCTGATCGCCTTTACAGATTAAAGTCAATACAACATAATATGGAAAAATTAAGAAATTATATCAACGGACAATGGGTAAGCAGCAATGCAGCCAGGTATGTGAACGTAACAAATCCTGCAAGCCAGGAAGTGCTCGCTGAAGTTCCTTCGGGTACTCCCGCCGATGTGGATGCCGCCGTTCAATCATCCGAAAAAGCTTTTGCCACATGGAAACGTTTGCCGGCAGGAAAGCGGATCCAGTATCTTTTCCGGCTAAAAAGCCTGCTGGAAGAAAACATTGATGAGCTTTCCAGGACCATTACGCTCGAGTCGGGGAAAACCTATGCCGAATCCAAAGCAGAGTGGGTGCGCGCTATTGAAAATGTAGAAAATGCGTGTGGCATACCCGCATTGATGCAGGGCGACTTTTCGGAAGACATTTCCCTGGGTATTGATGAATATATGATCCGCCAGCCGCTTGGTGTTTGTGCCTGTATTTCACCCTTTAACTTTCCCGGCATGATACCCTTTTGGTTCCTGCCTTATGCCATCGCATGCGGGAATACATTCATCATCAAACCTTCAGAAAAAGTGCCGCTTACCATGACCAAAGTAATGGAACTGGTAGCCAAATTAGATTTACCTGCGGGAGTAATTAATATGGTGCATGGCGGGAAAGAAGTTGTTGACGGCATACTCGAACATCCGGGCATTAAAGCAGTAAGCTTTGTGGGTTCGTCTGCCATTGCCCGTTATGTATATGCAAAAGGCGCTGCCAATGGCAAGCGTATGCAGGCGCAGGGCGGTGCAAAAAATCCTGTGATCATCCTGCCCGACGCAGATATAGACATGACCACACAAATTGTGGTAGACAGCGTGTATGGCTGCGCCGGCCAGCGCTGCCTCGCCGCATCTACCATCATTACCGTTGGCGAACATTCAAATATTACAGAAAACCTGGTAGAAATGAGCCGAAAACGCAGCACCGGGTTTGGGCTTGATGAAAACGTGCAGATGGGGCCTGTAATTACAGCCGACAGTAAAGCACGGGTGAACAGTCTTATAGAAAAAGGCATACAGGAAGGAGGCAGATTATTATTGGATGGCCGGAACGCTAAAATTTCCGGCTATGAAAAAGGTAATTTTATACAGCCTACCATCCTCGAAGACATACCGCTTCATGGAGAAATTGCCGCTACCGAAATATTTGGACCCGTAATGAGCCTGATGCACATCAACAGCATTGAAGAAGCCATTGCTTATGTGAACGGGAACAAATATGGCAATATGGCCTGCATATTTACCAGCAGCGGATTGCATGCCCGCAGGTTCAGGAATGAAGCAGACGCAGGCAATATTGGCATCAATATAGGTGTGGCGGCGCCGGTGGCGCAGTTTCCTTTCAGCGGTTGGAAAGAAAGTTTTTTTGGCGACCTGCACGGTCAGGGTAAACATGCCGTTGAATTTTTTACGCAAACCAAAGTGGTGATTGAAAGATGGCTGAAGGAATGGACGAGGAAGTTTTAGTGGTAAGTCGTAAGTGGTAAGACATCAGTTTTCAAATGCAAAATCTCAAATCATAACATGTCAAAAAAATTAAAGACCGGCGTGATCGGGCTCGGGCGTATCGGGCAGATACACCTCTCCAACCTGCTGTACAATACACAAAACGCGGAAGTGGTCATTGCATCTGATGTTTTCCCCGGTACACATGATTATGCCAAACGGCTGGGCATAGCACAGGTAACCACCCATGCAGAGGAAGTGATCGACCATCCGGATGTGGAGGCGGTGATCATCTGCGCTCCCACTCCCCAACATGTTCCTTATACTATCGCTGCCGCACAGGCGAAAAAACATGTGTTCTGTGAGAAGCCGCTGGATGTTACCCTTCCTGCTATCCTTTCTGCCCAAGAGGCGGTAAAAAAAAACGGTGTAAAGCTCATGCTGGGCTTTAACCGCAGGTTCGATCCTAACTTTGCCAGGATCGGGTCGCTGGTAAAGAACGACGCCATTGGCGAACCGCATATTTTGCGGATCACCAGCCGCGACCCCGCTCCTCCCCCGTTGGAATATGTAAAAGTATCGGGCGGGCTTTTTCTCGACATGTCCATCCACGATTTTGATATGGCCCGCTTTATTACGGGCAGTGAAGTGAAAGAGGTATTTGTAAAGGGAGATGCCCTCATAGATCCGCGTATAAAACAATACAACGATATAGACACAGCCGTGATCGTACTTACATTTGAGAACGGCGCTATCGGCGTAATTGACAACAGCCGTAAAACGGTTTACGGGTACGACCAAAGGCTTGAGATATTCGGCTCAAAAGGAATGGCGAAAGCAGAAAACAATACGCCCGATAATGTAATGCAATATGGAAATGAAGGAGGGCAAACTGCATTGCCGCTCTACTTTTTCCTGGAACGCTATGAAAAAGCCTACCGTACCTGCATGCAATCATTTATTGATTGTGTGCTGAACGATACGCCTTCACCGGTAGATGCACACGATGGGCTTATGGCCACCGCCATAGGACTTGCCGCAGGCATATCCTTGAAGGAAAACAGGGCCGTGAAGATGGACGAAATAATAAAAATACAATGAGAAGGTGAGAAGTGAAAGAGAAGAAGTGAGAGATGAGAGCCGCTCACCACTCACCACTCACTATTCACTATTCACCACTCACCACTGACCACTCACTACTCACCACTCACCACTCACTTAATAACCCCTAACGATGAACCAAACCGGCTTGCACACATTAGATTACCTGGTTTTTTTTATGTACCTCGTCATCATTGGCGGTTACGGTTACTGGATATATAAAAAGAAAACGAACAAGTCCAATACTGCCTCAGGTTTCTTCCTTGCCGAGGGATCACTTACCTATTGGGCTATTGGCGCATCGCTGATCGCTTCCAATATATCGGCAGAACATTTCATTGGCATGTCGGGATCGGGTTTTGCTATTGGATTGGCCATTTCATCGTATGAATGGATGGCAGCGGCAGCACTGATCGTTGTTGCCGTTTTCTTTTTGCCCGTATATCTTAAGAACAAGATATATACAATGCCGCAGTTTTTGCGGCAACGCTATAACCCGGTTGTAGCCACTACAATGGCCGTGTTCTGGTTATTATTATACATATTCGTCAACCTCACTTCCATCATTTACCTCGGCGCACTGGCCCTGGAAGTAACCGCCGGCATTGATTTTAATGTAGCGGTTGTAGCCCTGGCGCTTTTCGCTATTTTAATTACTATTGGCGGTATGAAGGTGATCGGGTACACCGATGTGGTGCAGGTAATAGTGCTTATCATTGGCGGACTGATCACTACCTATTTAGCGCTAGACCTGGTGGCAAAAGAATTTGGCAAGCCCGATATATTCGGTGCCTTCGGAACATTAAAAGCACAGGCTGATTCTCATTTCCACATGATACTGAAGCAGGATAATCCGTACTACAAAGATTTACCGGGCTTAACGGTTATTATTGGCGCTATGTGGATCAACAACCTGAACTACTGGGGCTGTAACCAGTATATTATTCAGCGCACGCTGGGCGCCGACCTGGAAACAGCGAGAAAAGGAATTCTGTTTGCAGCATTTTTAAAACTGCTGGTACCCTTAATTGTTGTTATACCGGGCATCGCTGCATTTGTATTGCACCAGAACGGCATGTTCCAGCAGGAAATGGTAGATGCGGCGGGAACGGTAAAACCCGATCATG
>NZ_DAOMOZ010000258.1:0-5965 GCF_035444585.1 Agriterribacter sp. | reverse complement strand
GGGCGGAATGAAACGTATCGGCTCCAGCAATGTAGCCATCATATCAGCCATAGGGCCGGTTTCAACCATTGTACAGGCCTATTTTATTTTAGGTGAGCCCCTGTTTGCCGAACAACTGGTGGGAACGGTACTGGTAATTGCCGGTGTATTGCTGATTGGCTGGCGGCAATCAAAAAATGTAGCTGTGAAATGATTATTCCACCTTATATTTGCAGCCCGTATTTTAAGCCCGGGTGGCGAAACTGGTAGACGCACTGTCTTCAGGTGGCAGCGTTCGAAAGGATGTGCTGGTTCGAATCCAGTCCCGGGCACACAACCGCATTTATGATGCGGTTTTTTTATGACCCGAAACCACTGCCAATAAAGAGTTACAATGTTTTACCTTTCTTTTCATTTCTTTTAATTTGATGAAATTAACCCGGAATGGAACAGCTATTCCCTGAAATGCCTGTACCGGGACGCCACAGGGCAGGGTATAACCAATGGGGAGTTTATTGCAGCAATGATAGCCGCGGGCTTTGAATGGTCCCGGTCTGGAGTGAACGCTTTATTTAACGTCTCGGGGGAGATGTGCGCCAGATTGAAGAGAAAGCATATTTAACCCTAACGGTAAAGCTGGTAAAAGGTGGTACTTTCCTGCCATCGGTAAATAAATTCAACAAGATGCCGCTTGCATAGAGGCAATTCATCATTGAAGGCTTTACCAAAAATCAGCTCAAAGGTAAACCCTTCACCTATGCATACCTGAAGGCTAAGGATTTAACAATCCGGTTCGTGCAAGACGAAAGGGGAAAAATTATTGAAGCTGAAACCAAAGAAAACAACATTCAATTAAAACACAGGGAGCGGGCTTAACCCATAAAATAGGGCAAAATATGGCAAGGAATAAAACATCTTTTAAAAAAGGGCAGGGCGGCAGAAAGCCCGGCAAACCCAATAAGGTAGCAACTGATTTGAGGCAATGGATAAGCAATTTTATTGACGATAACAGGGAGTAGATACAAGACGATTGGCAGCAGTTAGAAAGTAAAGACCGCGTAATACTATTTGAGCGTCTCTTAAAATTCGCTCTACCTACCCTGCAGGCAACCAATTTAACAACAGACCTGGAGAAACTTTCGGACGAAGATCTGGACCGTGTTATTAATGGAATATTAAATCATCAAAAGTGAAAACACGGAAAGAAAAATTGGCATTCATAAAAAAAGTGAAAGAAGGAAGGATAACAGAAAATGAATTATTCCTTATGACATTGGATTTGGGAAAGTGTACGCCTCCGGAATTAAATTGGATGCTTTCTGTAGCCAGAAAAGCAAAAGCAAAACGCCTGACTTTGAATGTTATTACTGAAGAACACATGCCAGCCTTTGAAGGATTTAAACACAACTACAATGAAAGAAATACCACAAACAAGATTCGCTAAGCTGAAGTTCCTCAACGACTTGAAATCCGGCAAAATCTCTATAGCGGATATTACCGGGGATAACTTCACCGTATGGATAAATGAGAGCGACAGTTACACCAATGACAAAACAAAAGACGTGTTAACCCGCTTGCAATTTGAAGCACAGACCGCCACAGGAACTCATATAATACTGATCCCGCTAAGGGATGCGAACCTATTAAAGATTGAAAATACCACGTGGTGAATAAATAAACAAAGCGTTATTGCATGAGTAATCAGGCGAAATGAATTAACTTTATAACAGCGATTAAATCCGAATCTACTCTATTTCATTTCCTCCAATCTACTTATATCTTACCATCGCTAGTGCAGGAAAAACCAAGCGCTACCCTTATTAACCAGGCAAGAATAAAAGGGCTTCAGGGGATTGATAAGTAAAGAGACCTGCTGGAAGACTTAGACGGTTTGTTGAGAAAATAAATCAGCTTAGGCAAAAATTAAAGTGTGTTGAAAGTCTGGAAGAAATTCCGGGCTTTTTGCTGTAGGGTTACTTGCTACTTCTGGAAAAGCAAAACTTTTTGCAGCCATGGGCAAATCGTTATCGCCTGTTAATTTATACCCTTCGACATGCTGTCGAACGTTCACCACGAGGGCGAAGGGTACCGACAATGAGAAAGTGTTTGCAAATAATATAATCTTACGAAGCGATAGAGTTGTGTCAAGCGAATTAGCTCTTTGAAATCTTGATGGTAAATCAAACAGTAGAAAAGCAGCCTTTGATTATTTTAGTCAGTTTATCTATCTGGGACTTACTTAACTTGGTTATTGTTTTATGTATTGAAGTTTGGTCACAAGTAAATAACTTATGGCAACGGACTTCGCTTTGTTTTTGCATTGGTTTCGTCAAATGTGAGTTGTCTATGGGGAAGGAAAAGCCGTCATTTCTTAGGTTTGTTGTTATTGCTGCAAGTATTACGTCATCTGTGTTGTTTACATCAATACCAGAAACAACAATTGCCGGTCTAACTTTTGATGAAGACAAATCGGTTAACGGGAAAGAAACTAAAACGATGTCACCTTGATTATATGGCATTGGCTAATTAGTCTTTTAAGTATGATGCCCAATACTCGTCATCTTCTTGTTCCCAAACTTTGGACAAAGACTTCTCAGAAAGTTGCATACAAAAAGTAGTCAATTCATCTTCTTCAAGTGAATTAAGGGAAATTGGCTTAACTGTTTCAGAGGTTCCCGAATAGCCTATCATTGCAAAGATTGAGTTGAAAACTCGGGGATTTTCAGAATATGTGTAAGATAAAGTCATTTTGATCGCTTTTTAGATTCTTCAAATTTAGTAAGTTGCTCACCTAACCATTTATGTATTTCTTTTGCTGTTTCCAAAGTCATGTAAATACCAGTCTCGAACTCTCTTATTATCCCTTTTTTACTGTCCTCGCTATCGGATATTTTTATAAGTCTGTTTTCTTCAATATTGAAGGCTGTCGACTTAGGTATAGCAAGACGCTCAGCGTAAAAATTTATATTGAATTGTCCTTTTGGAGTAATACCACCATAAGCCCCGTCAACATGCAACTCCCTGAAACTGTTGGATATTTTATTGTAAATGGTAACCGATTTTAGCTTATCGCTCTCTGATTTTGCCATTGATTATTTGTAGGTTATAACGTAAATATAAAGTACAAGTTATTAAAAATGTATCATTTTTTATGGGTGGCAAAGTTAGCAACTTTTTTATGAATTTCGGCATTGAAAATCAATAACTTAATATAGGAATGCGAGATTAGATGTTTTTAGACTGGTTGTGTGCTAATCGTTTATTTAAAATATGTGCGAGAAGAAGCGGAACTGAACAAAATAAAAATACTGTCGCTAAAATATCCACCTGTTTGGTGATTATAGGGATGTTACAGACGTTTATGACCGTACCAACTGTATCTAATTACCCACCGGTATGATAAGGGAAATCAAATAATGCTGATTGTTTTTGCTCAGTATCTACAAGTCTCAGCATTGGATTATAAAAGAGGCATAATAACAAATCCTGTACCCCTATTGTACCTCTCAACCGTACAAATAAATATAATAACACCGTATAGTTTTGTTCCAGTCCCGGGCACAAAAGCATTGTAAATAAATGGTTTACAATGCTTTTTTATTTTGTTCCCAACAATCCGGAATTTTAAATAATTGTACTTATTTTTGTACTTAAATAAGTACATTATGAAGATTGTAAATTATTCTGAGTTCCGTAATAACCTGTCTCAAAATTTGAATGCGGTAAATGACGACCGGGAGATCGTTATCGTGTCCAGAACACGGGGGAAAAATGTAGTTGTAATGGATTTGGATGAATACAATGCTATTCAGGAAACACTTCATTTAACCGGTACAAAGGCTAATCGCAAAAGGCTGGAAGAAGCAATTGCAGAGATGAACAGCAATAAATTCTTCAGGAATAAACTCATAGAAAAGTAGGATGGAGCTGGTTTGGCAAACAAATGCCTGGGAGGATTACCTTTACTGGCAGGCACAGGATAAAAAAACGCTGCAGCGGATCAACGACTTAATTAAAGACATATTGCGTTCTCCGTTCAGGGGTATTGGCAAGCCGGAGCCGCTTAAAGGAGCCTTATCGGGCTATTGGAGCCGTCGCATCACAGATGAACACAGGCTGGTATATGCAGTAAAGGAAAAAAGATTGCACATCATCCAGTGTCGCTTTCATTATCATTAAGTGAATGTACCGAAACACAAACTGTACAGCGGTAAGCTCCCTAAACTCACCGAAAATGCAAAACAAAGGCTCTCCAAAACATTGTAACCACGCAACCGGGAAGCGCTTCTCAGGAAAACGTGCCGCTTGTTAGACAACAATAGCCCGCCGCTTACCACTGCCGGCACACCGGAGCTATGCACCTGCTCCGCAGCAAGGTACATGATATAAGGCGTTAGCAAGGTCAGAACAATATCCATATTTGCATCCGTAGGCAGGTATTTGTGCAGCGCCATAAAAATGAATGCAATAAGCAAACCAATGCCACCCAGCAAAAAGCCCAATGCCAGTGAAAATCCGGGTATGAAATAATTGGATACAAAAGCAACCGTCATGGCGGTAAGGAACATCACCACAAAGGCAAAGCTGCTGATGATGCGCCGCCAGCGCCACAACTCTTTCCAGGAGACAGACCAGGACGCTTCATACAATAATGGAGGCAGGAAGATAAAGAAAATAAGCTCCGGGTCTATATGCATCGCAGGGATACCGGGGATAAAACTGATAGCCAGACCTGCCAGTACCAACAGCACGGGATATATTGATCTTGCTCCGTTAACAGGATGGCTGCGCTGAATACAATAAACCATTTGCATTGCATTTCATCTTTCGCCGGCAAGCTGGCAGATAAAGCGTATTTTTTTGCGGGAAACTTTATATACAGCGTATATTAGCTCAACAACCCGCATTATTTTTATGGAACAGACTATTTCAAAAGAACAGGGCGACATCAATACAGGCAGCCTAAGGGCTCAATATGTTGAGCGCCTGGATGACGAAACGCGGCACTGGCTGGAAGAAGATGCAAAATACTTTCTGCACCAGGCATTGTCTACACCGGTAATGAACGTGCTGGCAAAAACAGAAGGCGCATGGATAGAAGATCTCGGGGGGAAGCGCTATCTCGACCTGCATGGCAACGGGGTGCACAATGCCGGCTTTTCCAACGCAGCGGTGATAGCGGCGGTACAGAAGCAATTGGAGGATGCACTTGCGTTCACCCCGCGCCGTTATACCAATATCCCGGCCGTTGAGCTGGCTAAAAAGCTGGTGGGCATAACGCCGGCAGACCTTACCCGCGTGCTGTTTTGCCCCGGCGGGTCTGAAGCCATTGAAATGGCCGTTGCTTTGGCCAAACATATAACGGGCAGGTGGAAAACAATTTCATACTGGGACGCTTATCATGGCAATGGATTTCAATCATCCAGTATCGGTGGCGAAGAGCATTTCTCTGTTGGCATGGGTCCCATGATGCCCGGGGCATTTCATATTGAATTCCCCAATTATTACCGGAACCCGTGGGGTTTAGGCAATGAAGAAGCAATTGATGAGCAATACTTGCGTCAGTTGAAGATCATCCTGCAAAGGAATCCCGATATAGCCGCTATAGTTGCCGAACCCATTTCTTCTACACCGGTAATACCATCGCAAAGCTACTGGCAGCAGATCAGGGAGATCTGCGATGCCCGGGGCATCTTCCTCATTTTTGATGAGATCATTGAAGGACTGGGACGAACAGGCAAATGGTTTGCCTGTGAACATTATGTAACACCCGATGTGCTGGTGCTGGGCAAATCGCTTGGCGGAGGATTATTACCTTTAGCCGGCATTGTAACCAAAGAGGAATACAATATTTTGCAGCACCGTTCCATAGGGCATTTTACGCACGAAAAGAATCCTTTATCGGCCGCAGCAGGGCTCGCCGCCATCAACTATATTGAATCGCATGAACTGGTAAAAAATGCGGCAACGCTTGGCGATTATTTAC
>NZ_DAOMOZ010000257.1:0-6078 GCF_035444585.1 Agriterribacter sp. | reverse complement strand
TGGTGGATAACTGGTTAGTATTTTTGTTTTGAAGTTGATTGATGAGGAAGCTACGCCTCAACCGTCCAAAAAATCCAGAAAACCGTCCTGAAAAAATTGAATTCCAAATCCTTTGAAAAGGGTAGAATAAAATCCAATATCAATCAACTTTCTTTTTGTTGTTGAATATATTGAACAGGAACCCAATACCCATAAAGAAAGCCAAAACCAATATCCAAAGAAAAAAAATCCAGTTCCTAAAGCCGAAAGATCTTATCAAAATCCAATTTCCAGGACCTGAAAAACAGCCCCGGATCAAATCCAATATTGCAAAACCTGAAAACCACAACCTTGGACAACGAATTGAATGATTATCACTGTTGAACCAAAGTCCAATCCTGCGAAGCCCATCTAATCTTAGTAGGCTCGAAAAAGATTCCTCCACCTGTTTTGGGTGGAGGTTTTTATTTACAGGAACTCCCACTGTTTCAATTTTCGCCCTGTTCCCGGGATCTTCGCACATTTCCCACATTTCCACATTATCATATTTCCCACATTTCCACATTAAAAACCTTCCAGCCATCCTGTCACGAAAGTGAAATTTGTACATAATTTGATGCAATACGTCTTTCCCGGTCACAATCTCTTATTAATTTTAAGCATGAAGATTCTTTTCACCTATCTGAAGCCATTCAAATGGCTGGTATTGCTGGTACTGGTATTGGCCGCAATGAATATAGGTTTTTCATTATTTGATCCTATCATTTTTGGTAACCTGGTGAACCTGGCAAATGACTATGCCAAAAATCCAACGGGTTATGCCTGGTCGGATTTTTTTACAAAACCCTACAATAGTGTGCTGTGGCTGCTTTTGGCTTCAATAGGGGTAGCCATGGTGAGCCGCATAGCAAAAAATTTCCAGGATTATTTTTTGAACGTGGTTATCCAGAAATTCGGGGCAAAAGTATTTACAGAAGGGCTGCAACACGCTATGAAGCTTCCCTATCAGGAATTTGAGGACCAGCGCAGTGGTGAAACGCTCAGCATTTTGCAAAAAGTAAGAACAGATACGGAAAGGTTTATGTCGTACTTCGTAAATGTGCTTTTTACCGTAATAATAGGCATTGCTTTTGTAGGTACATTCGCCTTTAGCATCCATTGGTCGCTGCCTCCCATTTATTTTGGCGGTATATTTTTGTTGGTCATCATTACCAATCTTCTCAGTAAAAAAGTAAAAACCATTCAAAAAAATATTGTTGCGCAAACCACTTCTCTTGCCGGCGCTACTACAGAATCGTTGCGGAATATTGAACTCGTAAAGAGCCTCGGGCTTACCCAGCAGGAAGTAAGCCGTTTAAATACGAATACCTACAAAATACTCGGTCTTGAGATCACTAAAGTAAAACGCATACGCAGCATCAGTTTTATACAGGGCACATTTGTAAACACATTGCGCCAGGTAATTTTGTTCATGCTGCTCTGGCTGATATTTAAAGACAGGATGAATGCCGGTCAACTGGTAACCATGCAGATCTTCTCCTTTTTTGTTTTTGGCCCTTTGCAGGAAATAGGAAATATCATCCTCTCATACCGTGAAGCGGAAGCCTCGCTCATGAATTTTAAAGCATTGATGCAGAAAAAGCCGGAACCGCAGCCCGACAAGCCTTTACACCTGGGTGAAATCAACACGCTTGAATTCAGAAATGTTGCTTTTAAACACCACAGCGCCCAGCAAAATGCCATTGACAATATCAGCTTTAATGCACAAAAAGGTGAAACCATCGCCTTTGTAGGGCCATCGGGCGCAGGAAAATCCACGCTCATGAAATTACTGGTAGGCCTGTACCGGCCAAAGGAAGGCAAAATATTATACAACGGCATTGACGAAAGCTCCGTTAACTATGAAGACCTGCGTAACCAGATCGGTTTTGTTACGCAAGACACCCAGTTGTTCGCAGGAACCATTAAAGAGAACCTGTTGTTTGTAAACCCTGCTGCCGGTGAGCACGAGCTTTTAGATGCATTGAATAAAGCCTCCTGCAACAATTTACTGAGCAGGGCCGAAAAAGGGATAGAAACAATGATAGGCGAAGGCGGATTAAAATTATCCGGGGGCGAAAAGCAGCGTTTATCTATCGCCAGGGCTTTATTGCGTCATCCGAGACTGCTCATTTTTGATGAGGCCACATCTGCGCTGGATTCTCTTACGGAAGAAGAAGTTACCGGCACAATAAGGCAGGTATCCTCACAACGCAACCAGATCACCATACTCATCGCTCATCGTCTTTCCACCATTATGCATGCCGACAGGATCTATGTACTTGAAAAAGGTGAAATAGTGGAAAAGGGCACACATGAATCGCTGGTAGAAGAAAAGGGCTTATACTATGCTATGTGGAGGCAACAGATCGGGGAACGGAAAAAACCGGTCATCTTACAGGAGGCTTCTGCTTAGAAAGCTTCCCCTCTTGAGCCCTGCACTTATTTTTGAAGAATTACGGTAAACAAGCTTCCTTTGCCCGGCTCGCTTTCGCATACTATTTTCCCGTTCAGCTCTTCCACCAGCCTTTTTACAATAGACAAGCCCAGTCCGGTGGAATATTCACCCTCAGTGGGCATAGAGGAGATCTTCCTGTACTTGGAGAAAAGATACGGAATATCTTCTTTGGCTATTCCTACACCCTCATCTTCTACTTTAATATGAATCTCTTCCTTTGTATCCAGCAAACTCACCAGAACCTTTTTGCCGCGGGGCGTAAATTTAATAGCGTTGCTCAGCAGGTTTTCGCATATGCGGCTTATAATATAACGATCGCTTATAAGCATTATAGGATCCCTGCCTGCAGCATAAGTCATGTCTATTTCTTTTTGCTGTGCCTGCGGCCGGTACATGTGTACAATGTCATCTAAAAAAGCATTCACATCCAACTGCTCCAGGTTTAATGTGTGATGCTTGATCTCTTCTTTTTCGATGTACAGGATATCCCGTATCAGGAGCTCACCATTGTCGGCCGACGACTGAATGCGGTAGAGCGCCTTTTTCTGGTCGGCAGTAAAATTAGAAACATCCGACAATAAGATCTGGCTCCACATTTTGATGCTGGTAAACGGTCCGTTTAAATCATGCGATACTACGCTGATGAGAGAATTTTTTTCGGCATTAAGCCGGGCAAGCTTGCTGTTCTGCTTTTGTATCAGCTCATTTTGTTTTTTCAACAGGTTATTCTTCCTTCGTATAAGCAGCAAGCTGATAAAGGCCGAAATAGCCAGGGCGGCTATACCCAATGCCATAAAAAGGATATTCCTTTTTTCGAGTTTCTGCCTCTCTATCTCGAGTCCCAGCATTTTGTTTTGCTGCTCCTTTTGCTTCAGGTTATACTTTTCCTGCAGCTCAGCAACCGTGTGCAACGTGCGCCTGTTAACAAGGGCCGTATCCAGCGCATGCCAGTTCTTAAAATGTTTATAGGCCGACTTATAATCACCACGGACAGAATAATATTTGGAATACAATAAATGAACATCCGCTTCTTTCTTTTTGGATCCCTGTGATTTTGCCATGTTAAAAGAAAGATCAATGTATTTGCGGGCCGAATCGAATTTTTTCTTTTCAATATATACATCTCCTATATTCAGGCAGTCGTACCAAAGCATTTCCATGTCGTTGCCGGCAATATTTGCTGAATAGTTGAGCTTAAAAAAATGGAGGGCTTTATCCCATTGTTTTTTATGAAACCATGCGTTTCCTATATTGTTGTATACAGAATGAAGGTCAAGGTGGAGATTGTATTTCCGGGCAACCCCTTCCGCCTGTTCCAGATACAATAAAGCGCTGTCGGGATACCCGAGACGATTGTAAATGGAACCGAGATTGGAACTGTTCGTAAATATAGATGAAACCTCCTTTCGCTGCATGGAAACCCGGAACGCTTCCTTAAAAAAATCTCTTGCTTTTTGAGGCTGATCAATATTGTTGTATGCCATTGCGAGGTCACTCAAAGCAGCAGACTCGTATTCATTTCGCTTTAGCATCCTGGCCTGTTCAAGCGCCTGGTAATAATAATTTATAGCGGAATCGTACTCTTCCCTGAATTCCTGGTAAATCCCTTTAAGCCTTAACGACAATACGGCGCCTTTATTAAAGTCCAGCCTTTTTGCTTCCCTGTCAATATAGTTTGCATAATACAGAACAGAATCAGCCTTAACACTGTTAAAATCAAGCACCCGGTCGTACAGTTTTTTTAAACGGGAGGTGTCATCCTGGGCTGAAGCAGCGTGATAAAAAAAACAAAGGAACAAAATGTACAGTGCTATTGTGAAGCCTCTCATGTTGCGTATAAGATATTGGTTTGAAAGTATGTCCCGTTAAAAGTGATCTATTCAGTTAAACTGACCGGCTACATATACTGTTCCTTCATCTCCGATAAAGATAAGATAAACATAGTATAAGTTTACCATATTGCTGCAGGGCTTAAAACCTGCGGAGTGCTGCTGTTCGCTTTTATACGGAGTGATTGATAAAAGATACGCCAGGCACAGGCCGGGAACCCGAAAGGATTGGTATAATAAAATCGGCCGAACCGGTTATTTTAGAAGTTGCTACCTGGTGTTGAGTTAATTATAGTATGTCGTATTGCCGGGGTGAATGAGCAATAGTGAACTTATTCACAATTCACTATTCACTGTTCACAAATTGATGCGGCGTATCATGGTTAACGTAACACTAGTTGATATTTTCGATGATCCCCGCTATTCCCTGTCCCCCGCCCACGCAGGCAGTAACGATACCATATTTTTTATTCAGCCTTTTCATGTCATGCGTAATTTGTATGGTAAGTTTGCAGCCCGTACAGCCGAGGGGATGCCCTAAAGCTATAGCGCCACCGTTTATGTTTACTATATCGGGGTTAAGCTCCAGCTTACGGATCACGGCAAGGGATTGCGACGCAAACGCTTCATTCAATTCAACCAGGTCAATATTGTTCAATGACATATTAGCCTGCTTCAATACTTTAGGCACTGCTTCAATGGGTCCCACGCCCATAATACGGGGATGAACACCCGCAGATGCACAGGCTACCAGGCGGGCCCAGGGCTTTAGTCCCAGCTCCTTTACCATATTTTCACCCATTACAATCACAAAAGCGGCGCCATCGCTGGTTTGAGAGGAATTTCCCGCTGTTACTGTTCCTCCGGCAGCGAAAACCGGTTTTAATTTCGAAAGCACTTCAACTGAAGTATCCTTCCGGGGTCCTTCATCGGTATCCATAACATAGCTGCGGGTTTGTCTTTTTCCATTATCATCTACATACACATCCTCAACTGTTACCGGTAAAATGCCGGTCTTAAAATACCCGTTTTGTATGGCATTGATAGCTTTTTGGTGAGAGCGGTAGGAAAAAGCATCCTGGTCTTCACGACTTACATTGTATTCTTTGGCAACAGCCTCCGCTGTTAGTCCCATGCTCAGGTAATAATCGGGTTCATCTTTGGCAATAGAATAAGCCGGAACCGTTTTCCATCCTGCAGTTGGCACGAGGCTCATGCTTTCGGTACCACCCGCCACAATACATTCAGCCATGCCTGTACGGATTTTTGCAGTTGCAATGGCAATGGCTTCCAAACCCGAAGCGCAATAGCGGTTTATAGTCATTCCCGGCACTTCAATGCCCAATGCGCGGGCGGCGATGATCCGGCCAACCTGTAATCCCTGTTCAGCTTCAGGAACAGCATTTCCTACAATTACATCATCAATCCGTTTAACCCCCAGTTGGGGTACAGAAGCGAGTACATTTTTGATCACCTCTATGGCAAGGTCGTCGGGCCGGGTAAAGCGAAACCCGCCGCGTTTGGATTTACCTACAGCCGTACGAAAGCCTGCTACTATATATGCATCCTGCATGGTGTGCGCGTTTAGTTGTTTATGCAACTTTGTAATTCAAAGATAAATGTTCCAATCTTACCAACCAAGCAGCTTCCGGCAGCGGGTTAATGGTCAATAGAACACTCAGTCTTTCAGCATGGAACGAATAACAGGAAAGGCCTGGTTTTTAATATCAAGATGCCTGGTTTCATCCCAAAAGCTGCTCTGTTCTTGTAGTA
>NZ_DAOMOZ010000256.1:0-6083 GCF_035444585.1 Agriterribacter sp. | reverse complement strand
ACTGCAATACGGCATACAGCAGGGATAACATCCGGGGTGTAATAACAAGGTTATCGGTGCCTGCCGACACCGGCTTTTTGTTTTTAACCGCTGCTTGCAGAACAGGGAAAAAAGGGTGTGCTTCAGGTAAAAACCGTTGGAAGTAACCCGGCGTCAGGTTGATAACGAACACCTCGCCATATTTTTCAGGCTCCCAGCGAATAATGGCATCCTGTCCGGGTATGAAAACAAGACTGTGCCGGTTATGCGACAGCGCTGCAAATACACTATTGTCCCTGCAGGTATAAGTACTTCTGTTTTTAAGAGAAAAAACCATGCTCAGGTAAGCTCCGCCGTTCCTTAGCAATATTTCTTCTTTCTGCGATAAATTGCTTTTATAATGTGCAAAATGAAGAATACCCGGGATCAGGATTTCAGTACAATAGTTTACATCGGGGTTTATTTGAAAAGGATCTCTCCGTTCTATGATAGCCTCATCCTTTACTGCGAAAAGATCAGAATATGCAATGCTAACAGGCTGGTGAAACCTGCGCATGGGAACCGGGGACAATAAAATACTGCTCATGCGATTCAAAAAATACGATATAACAGTGTAAAGTGTTATACCTGTTTTATACAAGTGTAGCAGTGCACAGTTACAAATTTGTCACAATAAAGTAAAACCTGTTTACGAATTCCGTAAAATCTTTACTGGGAGCGGGTTTGGAAATATTTTTTCCCTGCCACGTCAGCTTTTTTCCCGCATATGATATTGTTTCAAAAGAGCTTTGCAGTCAAATTAATATTTACGGCACAGTTAAAATTTGACCAGCAATGTATAAGAGACTTGTTTTTTTGATCGTTTTGTTGCTTGCCATGCATGTATTGCACGCGCAGCAGCGCGCTATTAATGGACGAATAACAGACGGTATTTCCGGACAGCCTGTACAGGAGGCAAGTATTGTTATTAAAGGAACTTCCTTTTCCACTTTAACAGACGCAGAAGGAAAATTTGTTATTAACGTGCGGAGCGGACAGGTATTAAGTATATCGCATATATCATATTCGGCAGCGGAAGTGCCGGTAGATCACAATACCAGTACCGTAAATATTTCTCTTGAATCTGTTACCAGGCAGCTTTCTGAAATAGTGGTTACAGGTGTGTTGGGCATTAAGCGCGCAGTACGTGAGCTGGCCACTTCCAGCCAGGAAGTGAGTAATGCGGAGCTTACCCAGGGAAAACCTGTCAATCCCATATTGGGATTAGCAGGTAAAGTGGCCGGGCTGCGTATTAATATGTTCGACAGCAAGGTTGACCCGGATGTGCAGGTTAACCTGCGGGGTATCCGTTCGCACAGCGGCGACAATTCTCCCCTGTACGTTGTGGATGGTGTACCCATTCCCGACATCAACCGGCTTAACCCCAATGATATTGAAAGTATTAATGTACTTAAGGGTGCCAATGCCGCGGCTGTATACGGCTCGGAAGGAGTGAATGGTGTTCTGATGATCACTACTAAAAAAGGCCGGGCAGGCCGCCAGAAAATATCTGCATCCAATACCACTTTATTTGAATCTGTAATGCGGTTACCCGAACAGCAAACCACATATGGCAACGGTGTTAACGGCGTGTACAATCCAACGGAATACCGCTCCTGGGGGCCGGCATACGATGGCAGCATAAAACCGGTGGGAACCGTACTGCCCGATGGCAGCCAGTGGGAACTGCCTTATACAGCAGAAAAAGACAGCCGTAAAGATTTCTTCAATACCGGTATTACCACGCAAACAGACCTTTCGCTTTCGGGTGGCGACGAAATTTCAACTTTCTTCCTTTCCGTTCAAAATGTTTCGGCTAAAGGTATTATTGAAGGGGATAAAAATTCCAGAACAGGTGCCCGTTTTAATGCTTCCAGGAAATTTGGTAAGCTCACCGCATTGTTTAATTTGAATTATGTATACAACCGCAATGATGTAACACCCAGCGAACCCTGGTCAACAGTATACAGGCATCCGGCACATATCGCTTATGATGCGATACGCGATTGGGAAAATATACCTTATGCCAATCCCGATTACTGGTACAGCACCAACCAGCCTAACCCCTATTTTAACGCCGCCAACCAGCGCACGCTAACCAGCCAGCAAACACTTAATGCCAATGTTGAACTGAACTATGCATTTGCATCCTGGTTCAATGCTATTTACCGCGTAGGGATGTATAACCGTAATGCACAAACGAGGTCTACAACGGGTAAGTTTACCTATACAACACCGGGACGTACAAATATTGCCGGGAGCGTAAGTAATGGTGCAGATGATTTTCGCCGGATCAACAGCGACCTGATACTGAATTTTAATAAGGATTTCGGGAAGTTTTCCACCCGCCTGCTGGTAGGCAATAACCTTAGAACCGATGATACAAAATCTTCGCTTGTAAGCGCTTCAGCTTTGGTGGTTCCGGGACTGTTCAATCCCGGCAACCGTACCGGTCAACTGGGTGGCAGCGCTTCTTCCACACAATACCGGCAAACCGCTGTATATGGTGAGTTTACCGCAGGATACAATAATTATTTATACCTGACCTTTACCGGGAGGAACGAATGGGTATCGGTGCTCAGCCCCGACAACCGGTCTTATTTCTACCCCGGCGTGGGCGCTACCTTTGTATTCAGCGATGCCATTGATGCATTAAAGAACAGCAGCATTCTTTCTTTTGGTAAAGTATTCACTTCTTACAACAGAACGGGAAATGTGAATGGCATTTCGCCTTATGCCCTTAACAATACGTACAGCCAAACAAACGGCTTTCCTTTCGGCACCCTGCCGGGTTTCTCGCTGGGTACCAATTATCCCAACTTCAACATGAAACCCGAATTTGTAACCTCTTACGAAGCAGGCACCCAACTGGGTTTTTTTAATAACCGTTTGAATATAGATCTGACCTATGCCTATTCCCTGTCTACCGATGGCATTATTCAAACCGATATTCCAGGCTCAACGGGCTATGCAACAGCGCTGGTCAATGCATTTGAAGTAAGCAACAACATTTATGAAGCAGGCATCAACGGGGATGTGATCCGTAACCGTACCATGAAATGGAACGTAGGCGTAACCCTGTACCACATGGATAATAAGGTAACTAAAATATATGGGGAACTTGATGCCCTGCATACCTTCCGGCAGAACTATGTGGTGCTGGGACAACCGTATAACACTTTCATGTTTTACGATTACAAGCGTGATCCCAACGGCAATATCATCGTTAATGGCGCTACAGGTTTGCCGGTGAGCACCACAGAGCTGTATAATGTAGGAACGGGAACGCCGCCCTGGCAGATGGGTTTGCATACCAGCTTTGATTTTAAAGGATTTCATATCGGGATGCAATTCGATTACCGCTTAGGCGCGGTAATGTACAGCGAAGCCGCCAACCGCATGATCCAGGATGGCACCAGCCCGCTGACCACGGTATATAACCGCGAACCTTTTGTTATACCCGGCTCCGTGGTGGAAACGGAAGCGGGAAAATATCAGGCCAATACTATGGCGGTGGCAGGAGACAGGGCGTACTTTACCTCCTATGTTTCTCCCGTTCAGTCCAACTATGCCGTGAGCGCCAATTTTTTTAAGCTGCGTGAATTACAAATAGGATATAATCTTCCGGCAGGCCTGCTGGCAGGTCAGCGCATTATTAAGCAGGCAGGCGTTGCGATCATTGGCCGCAACCTGTTTTCTATCTGGCATACCGATAATATATACAATGATCCCGAATTTGTATATGCCGGGGGCAGCAGCGAAGGATACCTGAGCTGGAGGCATCTTCCACCCACACGTATGGTCGGCTTTAGTCTGAATGTTGGCTTTTAACCCAAAGGGAATACTTAAAATATTTTAAAAGAAGAAGAAATGAAAAAGTTTATCACATATATAATTGCTGTTATTATAGTATCGGTGCTGGCTTCCTGCTCCAAGTTCCTGGATGTAAATGAAAATCCCAATGCTCCTTCTGATGTGCCGGTAGAACAGGTACTGCCCAATACGCTGGTCAGTTCCGTGAACATAGAAATCATAGGCATTTCCAACTCTCCCGGCGTGAGCGGATCACTGAACCAACTGGGTTCGGTATGGGGCGGTTACTGGGCCAAAGCCACTGATGGCCCGTCTGCAGCTTCTTTGTTTTTGCTGGAAGAAACCTATGCTGTGGAAGCTATGGCCTCCGACCGCGACGGAAGGAATTTCTGGGAAGATATCTATAAGATACTGACCAATTACAGGAATATAGAAACCAAAGCTACGCAGGAAGGCGACCTGGCCTATGCAGGGATCGCTAAAATCATGCAGGGCTGGCATTTCATGCGTTTGGTAGATTTATACAACAATGTGCCTTTTGATGAAGCATTACAGGGAACTGATAATGCTACTCCGGCATTTGAAGACGGGCAAGCGGTATATGAAAAATCCGTTAATCTTGTTACGGCCGGCATTGCTGATATTAAAAGCGCCGCCCCGTTTTCCAAACATCCTGCGGCTGATGACATCCTGTTTACAGGCGACCTGGCACGATGGATAAAATTTGCCAATACAATTAAATTAAGAGCGCTGCTGCGTCAGAGCCAAACGGGAAATACAGGCTACATCAATGCGGAACTTGCCAAAATAGCTGCTGAAGGAAGCGGCTTTTTGAGCGCAGGAGAAAGTGCAGAGGTAAATCCCGGTTATATAGGTGGCTCTGCCGGGTTGCAAAATCCGCTTTGGGAAACCTATTACCGCACTGCCGTTGGCGCGTTGACCCCTGCGTATAACACCATTCGCCCGACAGCATTTTTGATTAATGAATACAAGCGCCTGAATGACCCCCGCCTGGAAAATTTATATACCAGGGCGGAGGCAACAGGGGAATACACGGGTGTGCCCCTGGGTACGGAAGACGCGGCTTTTTCGATGGCAAATACTTCTCCTTTTCTTGGGCCCCAGGAAAACGGCGGACAGCCCGGCGCATTGTTTAAGCGTTCTACCCAGTCGTCTGTATTGTTAGGGTCATTTGAAAGTCTTTTTTTACAGGCGGAAGCCGCGGAACGGGGTTGGATAAGCGTAAATGCCAAAACCCTTTATAATCTTGCCATTGAAGAATCATTTAAATATATGGAAGCCACAGATGGTTATGCGGGTTATATTATACAGGATGAGGTTGACCTTGACAAGGCAGGGGATAAAATAGAAAGGATAATAGAACAGAAATGGCTTTCACTGAATACGATCAATGGTTTTGAGGCCTGGAATGATTACCGCAGGCTGGGCATACCGGCTATACCGCAATCGTTGCGAAGCCCTAATGCCGATCCGGCTTACCGGCCACTGAGGCTTACCTACCGTAAGTCTGAGCTTACCGGTAATGGAGAAGAAGTGGCGGAACAGGGTACAGTAGACCCGTTTGCCTCTGCTGTTTTTTGGGATCAATAAACACCTGGGTATATCCCCGGATTTAACGATTTCAAAGAGAGAATTTCCGCTTTTTGTAAATTTCCGGGAGGGGAAATTTTTATTTTCCCGGTTTTGGGATCCATCCCGTATATCAAACAACAAACACGCATGATGCCGCCTAAGAAGCAGAAAACGACCTGGCAAAAAGTACGCAAATTGTTCAACGATATTCATCTCTGGCTGGGGCTGGGCAGCGGGCTGATCGTTGTTGTGATCTGTTTTTCGGGTACGGTGTATGTATATAATACCGAACTAACGGAGAGGGCTGCACCACATTTATATAAGGTTGATCGGGTTGCAGGGGCTGAACGTATCGCTCCGGAGCAGTTGGTTGAAAAAGTACGGCAGGTATCCGGGGGCAAGGTAACCGGTATAACCATCCCGGCCGATCCTCAAAGAACTTACCAGTTCAATGTTAGAACCAAAGATGATAAATCGCGTTTCGGCACCGCTTATATGGTTAACCCTTATACAGGAGAAATTGTGGGAAATTCCCTCGAAAAGAACGGCACAAAGGAATTTATGAGTACCATGTTCAGCCTGCACCGCTGGCTGCTGCTCGATAAAGTGGAACAGCCTATCCTGAGCAGTATGACCAACAGGGAACTGGGAAGCAAAAT
>NZ_DAOMOZ010000255.1:0-6107 GCF_035444585.1 Agriterribacter sp. | reverse complement strand
ATAACGATTACGGATATATGCTCTTTCATCCTCACTTTTATCATCGAGCTTTATGTTGTTCAATTCAACCGTACCGCCACTCACCCTGTCGAGCCCTGCACATAAACCCAGCAAAGTGGTCTTACCGCTACCCGAAGGCCCCACAATGGCTACAATAGAGCCTGCTTCCACGGTAAAATTGATATCATGAAGTACGGTAAGCCTTCTGGATCCGCTTTGATAAGTTTTGCTTACATCCCGCAAACTGAGTATAGTGTCCATTCGTGATTTTATTTGAAGAAGCAGTGTTCAAATTACTGCGTTTAGGTAAGCACGCTTTAAATTAATGTATTTTTAAAATATACTTAACAGCTTTATGGGATAAATTAGTAATGTTATGCTGAAAATAAAAATTTACGGGATATTACTGCTGATGCTGCATGTTGCCTGCAACGATCCGGATTCAACACCGGCAACCACGGCAAAAGACAGCGCAGGAACAGAAACGCCACCGCCTTCATCTTCGATAAAAAATATTGTTTTTTTTGGAAATAGTCTCACAGCTGGTTACGGGCTTGATCTTTCTGAGGCCTATCCCGCATTGATACAGGCTAAAATTGATTCACTGAAGCTTCCATATAAAGTGATCAATGCAGGGCTAAGCGGCGAAACCACAGCCGGCGGTAACAGCAGGATTAACTGGATATTGAAACAACCTGTACATGTTTTTGTACTTGAACTGGGAGGAAATGACGGACTGCGTGGAATACCGCTTGAAGAAACCAAAAAAAACCTGCAGGAAATAATAAACAAGGTAAAAGAAAAATTCCCCGATGCAAAGCTAATGCTCACAGGCATGCGGGTTCCGCCAAATATGGGACGGACATACAGTGAAAATTTCCATAAGATCTTCACAGACCTTGCCAACAACAACAAAATAGCGCTGCTCCCCTTTTTGCTGGAAGGTGTAGGGGGCGAGCCGGAATTGAACCAGGCCGACGGCATACACCCCACAGCGGAAGGACAAAAGATAGTAGCCGAAAATGTTTGGGCCGTGCTTAAAGGTTTGTTACAGGCAGAATGAGAAAACAACAGGAATCAGATAAACTCCGGGTATTCAATTCGAAACAAATAGAAAAGGAAGAAACGGGAAGAATCAGGTTCGCTTGAAGCCATCCCGGGCAGAGCGTCTCCCTCCGCCTGCATAGCGCTTAATCATTTATCTTTGCATTATTAAGCAATCAATAACGCTATAGTGTATGGCAACATTTTCTGAGCTTATAAATGGCCACAAACCGGTGCTGGTTGACTTTTATGCCACATGGTGCGGCCCATGTAAAATGATGACACCGATCCTTGAAACATTAAAAAAAAGTATCGGGGATGCTGCTACTATTATAAAAATAGATGTAGATAAAAATCCACAAACCGCTGCCGCCTACCACGTGCAGGGTGTGCCTACGCTTATTTTATTTAAGCAGGGGAAAGTATTGTGGCGCCAGTCTGGCGTTGTACAATCAAACCAGCTTCAACAAATCATAAATCAATATGGCGCCAATGTATAAATTATCTATACCGTACATCTTCTTTTTTGCCTTTTTTTCAGTGAATATTTCGGCACAGGAAGCCGGCATACGGCTTCTGCCTCCAAAAGCTTTTGCACAAACCCTGGACTCAACGGCACAAAAACAGATCATTGATGTTCGTACCCCGGAAGAATTTCAATCCGGTCATATTGCAACTGCCAAAAACATTAACATTTATGATACAGATTTTAAAGACCGGCTTAAAAAACTGAACAAAGAAGAACCTGTATTTGTTTACTGCAAGGTAGGCGGCAGGAGTGCGAAAGCTGCAAAAATATTACGGGAACTGGGCTTTACAAATGTATATGATCTGCAGGGTGGCATGATGGCCTGGGAAAGCAATAAGTTTCCTGTAGCAGCGATTGAGAAGGAGGTTAAGAGCGGGACAAACGATTTTACGCTTTCTGATTTCAATAAATTGCTGGCTGATAATAAAATATTGCTGGTTGATTTTTATGCACCCTGGTGCATCCCCTGCCGGCAAATGGAACCATCGCTGAAAAAGCTTTCAAAAGCATATAAGAACCAGGTTACTTTTTCACGTATTGACCTCGATAAAGCCAAACCATTGGCCCGCGATCTGAATATTGAAAGCATTCCTGTGATAGCTGTATATAAAAACGGGAAGGAGCTTAAACGGGTTACAGGCTTTCAGTCAACTTCACAGCTCAGGGAATTGATAAAATATCTACTGAGAAGCTAAAAAATATACAGTCCGGCGACACAAATTTGCTTTGTTCATTCATCCACGGTGCCTTTTTGCCTCATTGGTAAAAACAGTTTTCATGAAGGAAATCTCCGCTTGTTACCAGCTACCGCCTGCACCGCCGCCGCCAAAACTGCCTCCGCCGAATCCGCCAAATCCGCCCGAGCTGCCGCCACCGCTCCAACCTCCGCCTCCCCGGCTTCCACCTCCGCCGGGAAACCAGAATACAGGAGGAATACCTGTTTCGCGATAGCCACGCCGGCTCATAAATGAGCCTCCTCCTCCACCTCCTCCAATGCGGGAAATAATAATAACAATAATGAAGATAATGAATATGATAAGTGGCAATGGCACTCCCTTTTTCTTTCCCCTGTTTGCATATCCCTCCGGTGGCTGGTATTCACCAACAGCGGCTTTCATAATAGCGGTAGTGCCTTCATCAATACCCCGGTAGTAATCGTTGCCTCTGAAATTAGGAAGGATCTCATTTTCAATGATCTGCTTACAGGTTATATCGGGCAAAGCGCCTTCTAACCCATAGCCCGGTGCAATAAAAACTTTCCGGTCGTCTTTGGCAATTAAAAAAACCACGCCATTGTTAAATTCTTTATTGCCCACACCCCACTTGCGCCCTAATGCAGTAGCATATTCGTACGGATCGTAGTCGCCAACCGTTTTTACTATAACTACTGCGATCTGGTTTGACGTGGTATCGTCATAGTTTTTTAACTTATGTTCAAGATTTTCCTGTTGTAACCGGGTAAGCGTACCGGTAAAGTCGTTAACCAGTTGTGGTGGATTTGGCGCGGCGGGAATGATTTTATCAATCTGTGCGGAAACACCCCGGGAGAGAAAGAACAATATGACGAATAAATACCTCTTCATTAATTATAAAATTCCTTATCAGATAATATTCCAATTCTATGATAAGAGCGCTAATAAAATCCGAATTTGAAAATCTGAAATTCGAAATCAATACACAAAGCCAAAAGGAATATATTAAACTTCAAAACACAGGTTGAGCCAGGGACGCCGTAGCAGATACCAAATCTCAAATTATTGCGCTCATTTTCCAAACACAATCTCATCCGGCAATTCATTTTTATCGGTATTGGAGTTATAAGGGAAATGCTCGTGCAGCACCTCCCCTATTTCCTTTAAGATATGGATAATGCCATCGCTATAATGGGCGGCATTGAATTCACTGAGAATATGTTGTACCGCTTTGTTCCAGAAATCCTTTCCCACTTTTTGATGAATGCCTTCATCTCCAAATATGGCCAACTGGTGATCCTTCATGGCTATATACAGTATTACTCCATTGCGTTGTTCTGTTCTTTCCATTTTCAAACCGTAGAAGAGCTCAACGGCCCTGTCAACAGGATTTACGAAACGGCAACGGCTTTCTATGTATACCCGTATCTCCCCACTGGTAAGCTGCTCCGCCTCCCGGATCGCGGATACGATACGCTGATTCTCGTCAGGAGAATAAAAATGCCTGGTTTTAGATGGAAAAAACCTCATGAATTGGAGTAAAGGTTAAAAATTCACTTCCGGTGCAGTTTGAGCACCTGGTTCAGCTGCAAAAAATCCTTTCTCTTTGAATCCAAATATCCCGGCGTACAATGCATTAGGAAATGTTTTTACCACGGTATTATAATCCTGTACTGCTGCATTGAAATCATTACGTGACACCTTGATCCTGTTTTCCGTTCCCTCCAATTGCGACTGCAGGTTAAGAAAATTCTGATTGGCTTTTAGCTCGGGATATCGTTCTACCGTTACCAGCAAACGGCTCAGTGCGCCGCTTAATTCACCCTGCGCCTGTTGAAATTGCGCCATTTTTTCGGGGCTCAGGTCGTCTGCACTAATATTTACTTTTGTGGCGTTGGCCCGTGCCTGAATAACCTGTGTGAGGGTTTCCTGCTCAAAATTGGCCGCCCCCTTCACCGTGTTTACAAGATTGGGTATAAGATCAGACCGGCGTTGGTATTCGCTTTGCACATTTCCCCATTTACCTTTTACGTTTTGATCCAATCCAACCATTTTGTTGTATCCCCCGCATCCACAACCGCCCAACAACAATATAACTCCTATAACGACAATTAAAACAAGATTTTTCGATTTCATATTTAGCGTTTTTATTTAGTAAATGTACATATCAAAATACTAATATCTGTAAAAGTTACTTCGTATTCTGAAAGAAATCTCCCGCCACCAGGTTGATCTCTTCGTTGCTCAGCCTTTGTTTCCCCGAAGCTATTACCACCCTGTAGCGAAAAGTAACGGACTGCCCCTGTTTTAAAGCAAAATTCAACGTTTCCTTACCATTGCTGAATGCTTTTTGACCCAAAGGATTAGCTGCAAACAACCCGTAACCCCGCGCATGCCAGTAAGTAGGGTATCCCGGATTGCGGGGATGATCAATAATAACAATACTGGTAGTATCATCTCCCTGTTTGCCGTACAGCATACACCATTGCGCCCTGGTGCCCCAGGCAGCATCGCCCTCTTTGCCTTCGCTCGTAACATAATTTCCGGAAGGCGCTCCATCTGCACTGCCTTCTACTACCGTTACGTTTCCTTTATCATCCTTAAATTCTTTTTTTTCTTTGGATGGTAGTTCCAGTTCATGCGCTACACGCAGGCCCAGCATCCCGTCTTTTACATCCGGCATATTTACATTTTGGGCTGCGGTAAGCGTAGTGATCCGGTCTATGGTTCTTTTATTTTCATCGGCCCTGAAAATATACGTAGTGGTTTCATTCAGTAACACCTGGTTTTTTTCATTCTCCCAGGCAGCCTGCATTTTTAGCTCTCCTTTTTTCCCACTTTTTGTTTTAAGGATCTTCTTTGTTTTTATCCAGCCGTACCTGCTTTTTTTATCCTGCGGAATAGCGTAAGAATTATTCCAGAAATCAAGCCCGTTCACGCTTTCGTAGTTCAGCCATAAGCCGGTATGGTGGGGGTGATCGGTAGGCTCATTTTTGCGCGGTGCAAATGGAAACCCACGGGTGATCAATTGTCCGTCGGGCGCATATATAGGATACAAAAAGGGCTTTTCGAGCGTATCGGTATACACCAGCTCCGTAAAAGGCTTTCCTTCGGCGGTGATGGTCACTTTTTTTGATGCATCAACCGGCGTTACTTCCACATTGTATGTCTGTAGCTTATTTTTGGAAGATTGGCCGTAAGTCGTTGCAGCAAAAATACAGCCCAGCATAAGCATCAATTGGCCCCAAAAAAAGGATCTGCTTTTTTTCATAATTAAACATTTATAAATTAGTATCCGTTAACCAAACGGTTCTCATTATCTGAACACGATCTGGTTACAGATGCTGCAAAATACTATAATCTGTTTTGTTTACAGCCTCTAAAAAAGATAAAACTACTATTCTTTCACTTAAATTTATTTATCAAAGGATCGCATATGAAAAATTCACGCAGGGAGTTCATAAAAAAAGGGTCGATGGCGGGTTTGGCCACTTATATGGGCACCATGGGGCTCAGCGCTAAAAGCTATCGCAATATCATAGGCGCCAATGACCGGGTGAACGTAGGCGTTATCGGCTATTCAGACCGGTTCAGAGGTTCCTTACTGCCCTCATTCGTTAAGCTGCACAGGGAACTGAACTTTGATATGGTGGCCGTTTCGGATATATGGAAAAAGAGAAGAGAAGAAGGCCAGTCCCATCTTAAACAGCAGTTAGGACACGATATTACCGCCTGTGTAAATAATGAGGCGCTATATGATCTGAAAAATATTGACGCGGTATTTATCAGCACTGCCGATTTTCAGCATGCCCTGCACACCGTTGAAGCGGTAAAAGCCGGGA
>NZ_DAOMOZ010000254.1:0-6129 GCF_035444585.1 Agriterribacter sp. | reverse complement strand
CAGGGAGCCCGTTTCGCCGTAAAATAACACGCCAACGGAGCTGCCTTCTACCGGCAGCCCGTTGCAACTGCGCCCTTCCCAGGAGATCATGCTGTTGTTTTCAAATTCCAGGTTAATGACCTGGGTGTCGGGTGTTTCCCAGTCGTCGGTATACCGGTAACGGCCACCTGCTGAGCTTACTTTCACGGGGTAATCCACCCCCAGGCCCCACCTGGCCAGGTCAACCATATGCGTACCGTTATTGAGCGCTTCGCCGGTACCCCAGTTCCAGAACCAGTGCCAGTTATAATGAATGAGGTTATCCCTGTAGGGTTGCCGGGGCGCCGGGCCCTGCCACAGCTCGTAATTGAGCCATGAGGGTACAGGCACTTCTTTTCCTTTGCCGATAGAGGCGCGGTTGTTGGAATACCAGGTTTTGGCAAAATAAGGACGGCCTATTATGCCGTTGTGCAGTTCAGCGATCGCTTCCATTACCTTAGGCCAGGAGCGGCGCTGGTTGCCCATTTGCAATATCCTGTTGTATTTCTTTTGCGCAGTGATCAGCAATTCGCCCTCATGGGGATTATGACTGCAGGGTTTTTCGAGATACACATGCTTACCGGACTTACAGGCCAGCAGGGCAGCGGGGGCATGCCAGTGATCGGGTGCCGTAACGATCAGGGCATCCATATTTTTATCTTCCAGCGCTTTCCTGAAATCAGGAGCAGGTGCAGGACGTTTGTGCTGCAGCTTTTCAATTGCCGCAATGCATTTATCTGCTGCGCGGGTGTCTACGTCTGAAACATATACAACCTCACATCCATCCTGCATGGCAAAGTTGCTGCTCACTGCCAGACCGCGGCTGTTAACGCCCATAACGCCTACGCGTATGCGTTCATTGGCACCTATAATATTTGCATAGCTTTTAGCGCTGAAAGCGGGTAAAATGCTGCCTATTGAAAATGCCGCCGTTCCTGCCACTGTTTTTTTGATAAAGTTCCTGCGTGAATTCTTCATGATTGTATTTTAACTTTTGAGAGATGTCGCTTTGTAGCAGTTTCCAATCCTTCGCTCTATTGCAAACTTTTTCCCGGATCAGGGATAATTTTAAATCCGAAGCGATATTCCCAACAATAAACCACAAACTTTCAAACTATAAATTGTATTATGCTCCTGCTCTCTTCATTATCTCTTCCAGGCTCACCGGGATACCGCCTTTGCTTTTGCTTTCATCGGCAGCCTCCATAAAAGCACATATTTCCAGTGTTTCTTTACTGCTCACCGGTGGTATACCTGTTTCAAAAAATGCAATGATCTGTACAAGCAATGCATCGTAGCCGTCAAAAGGACCCAATACGGTGGTTGCATTTTCCCCGAACACGGTTCCGCCGTAGCCGCTTTTTCCCGAACGGGTGCCACGGAATGTGCCGATGCGGCCATCTGCCCATGTGCCTGCCACAACATCCGTATCATTTGTGTGCAACCGCACTACCTGTTTACAACCCGTGCCCATTACCGTATACAACGTTTCCACACCGTGAATGCCATACCAGAACAGGTCGGGATGTGTTTTTTCCAGATGCGCGGGGCTGTAGCAGTCGGCGCCCAGCACTTTACCCACTTTTCCCCGGGCCACATCCTGCGCACTTTGCATGAACCGCAGCGAAGAAGAGGAAAAAACAGGTACTTTGTACTGTTCCGCTGTTTTATAGATCGTTATCGCATCTTTTAAAGAAGCCGCAACAGGTTTGTCAATGAACACCGGCTTACCTGCCCTGATCACTTCTGAGGCCTGTTGCAAATGCAGCCGGCCGTCATTGGTTTCCAGCAATATAAAATCTGTTTTTTTTAGCAGATCCTTTATTGAGCTTACTATTTCTACCCCCAGCTTTTTTATTTCTTCCGTATATCCCGGGATCCTTTTTACGGATGATTCAATATCGTTACTCCCTTTCGGATAAGCCGCTACTACTTTGTAACCTTTTAATCCGGGAGCGGCCTCAGCGGCATTAAGCGCTTTGGTAAAAGCAATGCTGTGAGAAGTATCTAAGCCTATGATACCAATTCTTTTTTGCGGTGCGCTGCCCTGTGCATATAAAGGAGAGAAGCTGTTAGATAAGCCTAATCCTATACCACCGGCAATAGCTGTACCAATAAAATTCCGGCGCCCGTATTTTTTTTTCATGAGTGATTACTGTATTTTTTAAGAAAGATCAATATTTACTTATTACTCACTTCTCACGGGCATTCAGCCGTCAGCAGACAGCCTTCAGCTAAAGCATACTAACGATGAGCTGATAACTCCTTTTTATTTCTCTTACTTCTCTTACCTTCTTACTTCTCTTACCTCTCACCCACTTACTACTTACCACTTACCACTTTATTCGCTTCCGCAAAATCAAGGTATTGCTGCCAGTCGTAAAGCGTAACATCATGCTTGCCGGTCCTGATATGGTATCTTATTTTTTCTCCTACAGGAGTATTTACCGCGGGCATTTCATTAGCTGTTAGCCCCTGCAGTTTGTAAAGCGCATAAACAGGCGTTGCATTTTTTGCCGAAAGAAATTCGCCTTTGGGGTCGGCCCATTTATCGTCTTCTGCACTCGCAACATATAAAGGACGGGGAGCAATAAGCGATAACAACATGTGCTGATCAACGGGTAACATTTCGGGATGATCGTTATAACTTTTGTACCGTGCAATGAACCAGTGCGGGAAGCTGGTATTGAGGTTGCGGATGGTTTCGCCGAATATCCTGCGGGAAAGTGCAGCACCGCCTTCGCCCGAGTTGTTAGAGATAACCATAGCGAAACGCCGGTCATTGGCGCCTGCCCATAAAGCGGTTTTACCCAGCCGCGAATGGCCGATCAGTATGGTGCTTTTGGCATCCACTGCCGCATCCGATTCAAGGTAATCCTGTATCCTGCTTAGTCCCCACGACCATGCGCCAATGGCGCTCCATGCTTCCGGTGCAATATGTAAAGCGTCTTTCATGGTGGTGCGAATGCCTTGCTTCCAGCCATCCTTATCATCAGGCTCAAGGTCGTAATAATGCGCAGTGGCAAGGCCGTAGCCTTTGTTGATTATTTCTTCCAGCGGCCAGCGCGAAGCAGAAGATCCCCTTGAACTTTCAATGGCTTCACTGTCGGTCATCTGCCGGTTTTTCTTCCTGAGATGCCTGGCCGGCTTGATCGCTTTCTCTGCGGCAATGGTATGATTGCCGCCGAAATTCAGTCCTGCAAATACTGCTGCCGGCTTATTGGTCTTAGGTAAATACAACAGCAGATCCATTGAAGGAGCATTATCTCCCGCAGCAAAATAAATGGTTACCTGTTTCCGTATTGCTTTTCCATTGAGCGCAGCATCGTTGGTTTCCGTAACCTTAAAATGCATGCCTGCGGGTTTGGCAGGTATTTTTCCATATACATTGTCTGTAAATAATTTTAAAATATAGGGTCTTTGTTTGCGTTCCCAATCCTTAACTGTTGTGATCGCTTTCCCATTAGGGGAGATCAGCGGATCGGGCAGGGTATAGGGTGGGATAGCTGATTCATCATAATTGGTTGGAGGAGCCTGTGCGCAGGATAGGGTATAGCTCAAAGTTGCGACCAGGAGAGAAAAGAAGTATCGTTTCATATCATCCATGTTATGATTTTGGTCAGCCGGGCATGAAAGATAAATGTAGAATAAAATTGAATGCCTGCCAAACGGGTTTTACAAAAGACGGCTCCGGCAACCGATAAACCCTTTTTAATGATTATCTTTATACCCGTCTGGTTTCATACCTGAAAATAATATTTTGTTGCGAAAGCTTTTGCCTGCTTTAAATATGAAAAAGAAAGTTCCTGGTAAAATCGTCCTGATTATTGGCGTATTGCTCATTGGCGGTTTCTTCTTTATCAACACAAGCGCTGTTGACAAACCGGCTTCCATAGCAAAGCTGGATAAATCACTGCCCGCCCATATTGACTTTAACCTGCATGTTAAACCGATCCTTTCTGACAAATGTTTTTTATGTCATGGTCCGGATAAGAACCTGGGTCAGAAGGCGGGTTTGAATCTTTCCACCAGGGAAGGCGCTTTGGCAGTATTAAAGGATGGTAAACGTGCAATTGTTCCGGGTAAACCGGGCAGGAGTGAACTGTATCATCGTATTACAACCTCCGATGAAGAAATGGCGATGCCCAAAAAGGGGTCTAACCGGGTATTGACCGATTATGAAAAGGCGATACTGATCAAATGGATTGAGCAGGGAGCTGAGTATAAGCCACACTGGGCATTTATTGCACCTCAAAAAGCTGCTGTTCCTGAAGTAAAAAACAAGCAATGGGTCAAAAACGAGATAGATGCTTTTGTATTGCAGAAGCTCGAAGAAAACAATCTGCAACCTTCGTCTGAAGCAGATAAGGAAACTTTATTGCGGCGGGTAACATTAGACCTTACCGGCTTACCACCTACTATAGAAGAAACAAACGCCTTTATTGCAGATCGCTCCCCCGCTGCATATGAAAAAGTGGTGGAACGGTTGTTAGCGTCTCCTCACTATGGCGAAAAAATGGCAACAGACTGGCTCGATGTTTCCAGGTTTGCCGATACGCACGGGTATACTGTAGACCGTTACCGGCCGATGTGGCCCTGGCGCGACTGGGTGATCAGATCGTTTAATGAAAACATGCCTTTCGACCGCTTTGTTACCTGGCAACTGGCCGGCGATCTGCTGCCCAATGCCACCCGCGAGCAAAAGATCGCTACTGCATTTAACCGGAACCATGCGCAAAACATGGAAGGTGGTATTGTAGATGAAGAATTCAGGACTGAATACGTGGTAGACCGTACCAGCACAGTGGGTACCGCTTTGATGGGATTGACCATAAGCTGCGCCCGCTGTCATGATCATAAATTCGATCCCATATCTCAAAAAGAATTTTATAGCCTGTATAGCTTTTTTAACAATATAGATGAAGCAGGACAAATATCATGGGACAATGCCATGCCGGTTCCTACCCTGATGCTGACCGATGCAAAGCAGGATTCCATTATTGCTTATCTCAGCAAAAAAGAAAGCAGCCTGACCGCCGAACTGAATACGATCGCTGAAAGTGAAAAAGCAAATTTTGAGCAGTGGAAACTACACACAGCCAATACCATTCCCTTTGATTTTAAAAAAGGAATGCAGGCGCATTTTACATTTGATAAGCTTGTAAAAGGCGTTTTCATAAACGAAACAAATCCTAAAGATAAAGGCGTAACGATTGATCCGGTGCTGGTTCCCGGCCGCAAAGGCAATGCATTCAAATCGAATGGCGATGATGTGCTGAAGCTGGGCGAAGTGGGTATTTTTAACCGCTTTCAGCCTTTTACCATCGGGGTGTGGGTTAATATTCCAGAAGAGCTGAGCAAAGGTGTGATCTTTCATAAAGGGAGCGGCGATATCACCTATAATTTCCGCGGCTATTTTTTGAATATAAAAAACGACAGGGCCGAAATTTTAATGGCGCATACCTGGCCATACAATAATATCCTAAAGGTGAGCGAAGCATCGCTGCCAAAAGAAAAATGGATACAGCTAACCGTTACCTATGACGGCTCCGGCAAAGCCGGAGGATTAAAATTGTTTATGAACGGGAATGAAATGCCCATGATAACGGAAAAGGATAACCTGTATAAGGATATTATGTTCACCAACGGGGAGCAGCCGGGGCTGCAGGTAGGCGCCGATTGGAGGGGAACGGGCTTCAGGAACGGGCTGGTAGATGAGCTGGTGGTTTACGACCGTAGCCTCACTCCTGCTGAGGTGAATGTGCTGGTGCAGCGACAGGAAGGCAATGCCGATCCCGGGAAGATTGCCGATAAAGACCTGTCGGAATATTATTTTTCAAATATCTCAAAGGCGTGGCAACAAAAAGCCGGTGAGCTGCAGCGAACAAGACTGGAAAGAAATGCACTCACAGAGAACATACCCGAAATAATGGTGATGGAAGAAATGAAGCAAAGAAGACCGGCGTATATACTGGAAAGAGGTGTGTATGATAATTATGGAGCCGAAGTGCAGCCCGATGTGCCGGCAGCTATATTGCCTTTTGGAAAGGACCTGCCAAAGAACAGGCTGGGTTTGGCAAAATGGCTTATGGATCCTCAAAATCCCTTAAC
>NZ_DAOMOZ010000253.1:0-6156 GCF_035444585.1 Agriterribacter sp. | reverse complement strand
CTCATAGAAATACAAAAAGACTTTGTAAATAACTTTACACATGAATTTAAAACACCTCTGGCTGTTATGAAAATAGCATCCGAGGTGCTGGCTCAGCCCGGTATAATAAAACAACCCGACCGGATGGAAAAATATACCAACATTATCTCACACGAAACAGAACACCTGCAAAACCAGGTTGAGCAATTGCTGAAAATGGCGGTGTCGGAACAAAAGGAGCTTCGTGTAAAAACGGAAGCCATCCCGGCAAAAGAACTCATTGAGCAGGCTATATCCAAGCTACAGCCCCTGATAGAGGCAGAAGCTGCAAGGATAGAAATTAAAATTGAAGACGATGATATTACCATCAGGGCCGATAAAACGCATCTTGAACTGGCCATTGTTAACCTCATTGAAAACGGGATAAAATATTCCCGCACCCCTTTAATTATTATTGAAGCAGGGAAAACCGCAACGGAAAGTTATATCTCTGTAAAAGACAATGGGGTAGGGATTGATAAAAAATATTTTAAAAATATTTTTAAGAAATTCTACCGGGTACCCACAGGCGATGTACACAATGTTAAAGGATTTGGATTAGGCCTGAATTTTGTTAAAAAAATAGTGGATGCCCATAATGGAAGAATTGTGGTACACAGCGTGCCGGGAATAGGCACAGAATTTAAGATTATTTTACCCGGATAAATACATTTATATCATGCAACCAAAAGCCAGGGTTTTACTTGCCGAAGATGATCTGTCGCTGGGTTATGTAATTAAAGATAACCTGGAGCAGGAAGGCTATAGTGTATTGCTGTGTGCCGACGGAGAACAGGCGTTGCAATATTTTCAAAAGAATGAATTTGACATTTGCCTGCTGGATGTAATGATGCCCGCCAGGGACGGCTTCAGCGTGGCTAAAAAAATCCGCCAGAAAAGCGATCTCATTCCTATTTTATTTATTACGGCCAAATCAATGGAGGAAGACAAGCTGAAAGGTTTTACCAGCGGGGCAGACGATTATATCACCAAGCCTTTCAGCATGAAAGAACTGTTGATGCGGATGGATGTATTCTTACGCAGAACAAAAAAGCTGTTCTCAGATCAGGCGCAGGAATATAAGCTGGGCAAAATGCATTTTTCGTATACCGATCTCAAAATTTACAATGGTGAAGATGTTTCCAATTTAACACAAAAAGAAGCCGACCTGCTGAAATTTTTATGTGAGCACCCCAACCATATTTTAAAAAGAGAGGAAGTATTGCTGAATGTATGGGGAAAGGATGATTATTTCCTCGGCAGGAGCATGGACGTTTTTATTACCAAGCTGCGCAAGCATTTTAAAAATGACGATTCTGTTAACCTTGAAACCATACATGGCGTAGGTTTCCGGCTTAATATACCTGCCTGATTTTTTGATTGCTCACCAATTGCCGTACATAGCAGCACCTGTGCTGATACTTCCTTTTCCTGACTTGTTTTTGTTAAGTTTGGTAAACATACTTAAAAGAAAGGATATGAACAGCACTTGCTTTATTACCCAAAAAGAATATCCCGATGAGGAGCTCCTGACGGGTTCCCAACTCAGAAAACCGTTATATGATTTTATAAGGGAGCGGTATCCCGGTTTTAATGAAAAAAGCAATATATCAGCCGCTGCATTGCAGGAACAGCGCAAAATGTATATTGAGCTGCTCCTGCGGCAGGAAATCGGCGAATTGACGGATGCCGAAAAAGAAGTAGTAAACAGCATAACGGATAACCAGATCCTTTCGGAAAATATTGTTTTACAGTCGGCCGAAAACAGCAGCCCGGGTGAAAAGCTGGCCGACCGTGTAGCCACATTTGGCGGAAGCTGGAGCTTTATTTTACTGTTCTTTTTTCTATTGCTCAGCTGGATGGGCATCAACATGTATCTGCTGCACAACAGGGGGTTTGACCCTTACCCGTTTATATTGCTCAATTTGGTGCTTTCCTGTCTTGCGGCTATACAGGCACCCATCATTATGATGAGCCAGAACAGGCAGGAGGCCAAGGACCGCGCAAGGGGGGAGCACGATTATAAGATCAATCTTAAAGCAGAGCTGGAGATCCGTCTGCTTCACGAAAAACTTGATCATTTACTGCTCGATCAAAACAGGAAGCTGCTTGAAATACAGCAAACACAAAATGATATGTTCAGCCGCATAGCTAAAAAGTTAGAAGCGCAATGAAGCGAATATTTTTTGCAGCATTCATACCAAACAGTACGGCTATACGCAGTTTGGAATAGCTGTGCAAAATATAATCTTTTATTCTAAAAGAAATGAACTAACTTAATACTACCAAAAGCTCTTTTTATGATACACCTAACGATTTCCCGCATAGCCATATGGCTTCTGGCCGTTGTTATGATTATCTTCGGTATAATGCATTTCACCAATCCAACCGGAATGCTCAACTATGTACCGCTGTATCTGCCAAGAGGAATAGTATGGGTATATTTGGTTGGCATTGCATTTATTCTTGCCGCCATGGCCTTTATCAGCAACCGTTATGTATCTCTTGCAGGTTACCTTCTGGCTGTTTTATTAATTGCGTTTGTGGTGCTCATTCACATCCCCAATCATCTGAATTCAGGTACCCCGGAATTGCGGCAGGCAGCGCTGGTTAATGCATTAAAAGACACTGCTATAGCCGGATTCGCCATGTATATCGCCAGCATTGCAAAACATCAGCGGCTAACGGAATCCGACAAATAGGCGCCCGTCCCTGAATCCCTGATAACTTTTTTATACAGCACTTCGCTTACTCCCTGCAGTAAGTGCAGGCAGGATTGGAATGCCAATCAATCAACAGTGCAGGGGCGTATAAAGCACAAGCCCAATACTGTTGCCTCAAATTCGGGTTCACTCTGTGACATAAAAAGAGGAAAATGATCATTGCCATTTTCCCCGCCTTAGTCTGAACGTTTTTAGCGCTGCGCCTCGCTCAAATAGATATCATTTATATGACTTAGTATTGTTTATTTTACCGATAATGCTTTATCAATAATAAAGTTAAGATTGGTACGGTGAGCCCTGGTTTGCTCATTGGCAGATACAGCGGTGCCCAACATTGATTTTATTTTTTTGAGTGAAGATAATGCTGCTGCTCTGGAAGCATTATCATATGCATTTGGCAACGAACTGGTTGCTATGGATGCCAGCGCTTTTACATATTCTGTTTGCAGGTTTATCCTGTACAGGTTGACATTGGTTTTAAGGTCTGCCGCAAAGAAATATTTATTCAAATCGGCTGTAAGGTCAGCAGTGCTGTACCTGTTACCATATAACCCGCTGTTGTTGATGCGCTGCAATGTAACCGGGTGCAGCAATTGTGTTAACACAGATAGCTGGATACTCTGAACAGTTGACTGGGGCTTATAGTCTTCCGTAGATCTAAAGAAATTGAAACCCCTTCGCTGAAGCTGCAGGTAAGGATACAGCAGTGCATCTGCATTGAACACACCGGGTGAAAAAATATATTTATTCAGTAATGCGAGCGCCTTTTTTTGTGTTTCCACCGGAACCGGCGTAAACGGTTTGGCAGTTGTATTTTGTCCTGCAAAGCTCCTGTCTACATATACCCCGCCAATATAACGGCTAACCGCGTTGGCCATTTGCGCCCGCTGGCTCTGCAGCATCAGGTAGCGCTGGCGGAGCTGCTGGTAGCTTTGTCCCGGCCTGCTGTACCGCTCCTTTAATTTGGGGATCATCCTGTCTACCAGCTTAAACCGGTCTTCAGCGTAAGCCATCATATCATTGCTCATATCATTGATCATTACCCTGGGATCTATGCCTCTTCCCGGCGAACGCATATCATCTGCATCATTGCCAAAAGCAAGCTGCGGTTCGGTACTGCGACTGAGTATTTTATTCAGTGCCGCTTTCTCTTCACCGGCAGCAAAAGGTGTGTAGCCGTACTCTATAGCCCATATATCGTATGGGCCCGCTTTGGTGGTATAATAATTTCCCTGCTTGCTGCGGTCAAGACTTACATTAATGGAAGGGTAGTCCATCACGGAACCGATCATGCCGGTTTTATCGGTAATGGCCTTATCATTGATCTGCGCCGGGCTGAGCATCTGGCTGGCTTTCATATTATGATTCAAACCCAGGGTATGCCCCATTTCGTGCATGACGAGATAAATAAGAAATTCCTTATGCATTTCCTTCACCGCTTCGGGCTTATTGTCCAGCGCTTCCAGCACGGTGAGCCCGGTTATATACTGTGCCTGCAATTCACGGGCGATATTGCAGTATTGAAGATGGTTCTTGCCGAAGCTTACATGCTGCTCATCAACGGCATCATTCCAGGGTAGCTGAACGCCGGGCAGCCCTGTAGCACCGGCGCCATTGAACAGGTCGTCATAATTAACGGTACCCGCACCGCTTCTCCATTCTATAGTAATATCCGCCCCCAGGATCTGTCCGGTTCGCGGGTTAAAGAAGCTTGGGCCGATAGCGCCATAGCTCGGGTAGGGGCTGCTCACCCAGCGGATAACGTTATAGCGGATATCTGCCGGATCCCAGGTGGCGGTATCGGGCATGATCTTCATAACAATGGCATTTTTAAACCCTGCTTTCTCAAAAGCTTCATTCCATTTTTCCCCGGCTTCTTTAATGATCTCCCTGTACTCAACCGGCGTTGTATTTTCAATCCAGTACACAACAGGATCCACCGGTTCGCTTATTGCTGCAGCAGGGTCTTTTTTTACAAGATACCACCGGCTGATAAAATCTTTATACGGCGTGGCCGATACAGACGTAAGATCCTGCACCTCTGCTCCAAAATAACCTACACGCGGATCATCACGGCGGGGGCGGTAATCGTTTTCCGGCATGGCAAGAAAAGAATGTTGCATACGAATGCGGTTATAACGTGCGTCCGTTACATCGGCTCCTCCCTGGTTAAAAGGCATGGGATTATCATAAACGAGATCAACCACTATGTCGGTATTGTCGGGGTACGATCTTATATGGCTGTATTTCGATTTACCCGCATTAAGCGATCCTAAATTGAATACCGCTGTGGGAGGCGTGCCCGGCGGAACCAAAGGTTTTACGGGATCCATTTTCTCGCTCAAAAACAAGCCGTCGGCGGCAACGAGGTAACCTGTTGAATCTTCAGCTACTATTTTTTCGGAGAAAAAGATAGCCGGCGCTGCATCTACATTGGCAGCCTTGCTGACAGCATTGGACGGGTCGTAATAAAAATTGGTGTTTTGCCGGGCAAATTCCAGCTTATTGAACGCTTTGCCAATGCTAAAGGCAAATGTGGCTCTTATCATATTCTGGTTCAGGTAAAGCCTTGTAGGGCCGCCCATGGAAAAGCTCTGGTATATATATTCTTTCCCCAACTGGTCTTTCTTAACATACAATTGCACACTGCCCGTTGCCGTATCCTGGTATATGGTAAAAAGCCCGTCGGTTTTTTTGCTCGACTTCGTCTTTTCAGCTACAGTAGCTTTGGGCGGTTTGGGAGGCGTTTTTTTTGTTGTGTCAACGACCGGAACAGGAGTTGCTTCGGCGTTTTTTTGTTTTTTCTGAGCCAGCACAGCTACGCCGAGAAAACAGCAGCTCATTGCCAGCAAGGCAGCTTTTTTATACATAAACGGTATTTTCCACCAAGATAGAGTGTTTGGCACTTATGGCAGCGATAATTTTGTAAGAGGCTGTTAACGGGGTTAACAGAATAAAAAGAATTACGAAAGGCAAAGCGGGTTTAGTACTATATTCGTATCATGATTATTGAGGAGCCAGCGCCTAAATATTATACTTCAATGAGCCCCTCTGCATTCCTGGACTGGGAACGGAAATCGGAGGATAAGCATGAATATGCCTCGGGTGTTATTGTTTCCATGGCAGGCGCTTCGCCGGAGCATAATCTTATTCTTTCAAATATTATTGCCCTGACCGGTACTTTTTTAAAAGGAAAATCCTGCAATATTTATCCTAGCGACCTGCGGATATATGTGCCTTCCCGGGAATCTTACTTTTATCCCGATGCCAGTATAATATGCGGAGCTTTGGATTTGTCGGATGATATAAAAGATACCGTAAAAAACCCGTCGGTTATTTTTGAGATACTCTCTCCCTCAACGGAGGACTATGACCTCGGCAGGAAGTTCTTTTTTTATATGCAGATCGGAACGCT
>NZ_DAOMOZ010000252.1:0-6195 GCF_035444585.1 Agriterribacter sp. | reverse complement strand
TAAAGAGCAATCTTTTCGACTGCTGCTGCTCCGAAACCTTTTTCATATAGACTGATTGCTAAATAGCCCAGGAGGTAAGAGATGATTATAGCATTGTCAGGTGGGCGGTATTCGCGAAGTTTCATCACATCGAACCCCGCTTTCATCACATTTTAATAACTGCATAGCCTATCTGCCTTACTATTGCAAAAACTTTTACGGTTTATGCAAATAAAAAAGTTAGAGCCCTGGGGGGCAGTGACCATTCTCCTCATTTACATGTTTGTAAAAGCATATGAAAGCGTAAGTTTTTCTTCGAATGCTTTATTACATAAATACGGACAGGCGGCCATCCGCAACCATCTTGTTTTTGATTATTACAAGTATTACCTGATCCCCCAGCTTATCATTGTTGTTGTTATTGCTGCCGTTCTCTTTGCATTAAATTTCAAGATCCTTCCGCAGCAGCTCGGGAAGAAAAACTACATGGCTGTTGCGGGTTCGTTTTTTATATCGTTTGTGGTGGTATTCCTGGTTGTATTCATCTGCAATACCTGGCTGAGATATCCCCTGTACGCCATATACGATACCAAAAAAGGAGCCGATATGCAGGTAATGAAAGAATCCTTCGGACAAACCTTAGTTGTTTTCCTGCTGTTTACCGCTTATTACCTGTGTAAAATGCTGGTAGCTTGGTTGTACAATGAAATTTTGAAAACCAAACCGGCATATAAAAAATTATTTATTGAAATTGTTGTAACGGGCTGGTCATGGATAATGCTACTGGGTTTTTCCTTTGTTTTCAGGGAATATATTTTCCGGTGGGTTCCCGCATTCGTTCTTGTGCTCCTTCCTTTTTTTATCACACTGTTCTTTTTATGGGCTTATTTTTTTTTACCGCGGTATGCAGTACACGCCAAAAAAAGAAAACTGTTATTCCCTTCTTTACTTATTATTATTGTTTTCGGCATTCCTTTGTTTGTATTATTTGCTGTGCTTTCCGAAGCAGCCAGAAATGAAGGAGTATTTTTTTCCGTTGTCCTTTTTGTTTTAGGACTGCTATTGGTTACCTGGTTCTTGGCCCGATTCCATTTTGATCAGCAAAGAGAAAAATCAAAAGAAATACAGCACCTTAAAGAAACCGTTTCGCAAAAAAGCGCCGATATAGATTTCCTGCGCTCCCAGATCAATCCTCATTTTTTATTCAACGCCCTCAACACCATTTATGGCACTGCCCTCCAGGAAAATGCCGACCGCACGGCAGAAGGTGTGCAAAAGCTGGGCGACATGATGCGGTTCATGCTCCAGGAGAACCAGGAAGAAAAGATACCCTTAGACAAAGAGATCAACTATTTAACAAATTATATTGACCTCCAAAGGCTGCGCACACTTACATCTCCGGATATAGCCATAGACCTTACTATAAAGGATAAAGATTGCCGCCACTACATCGCTCCCATGCTGCTCATCCCTTTTGTGGAAAACGCTTTCAAGCATGGTATCAGCCTCAAAGAAAAATCATGGATAAAAATTAACATATCGTGTGATACTGAAAATCTTTATTTCGATGTTTATAATAGCGTTCATCTTAAAAAAGAAGATGATCCCGAAAAAAACCGGTCAGGCATAGGACTGGAAAATGTAAAACAACGTTTATCACTTTTATATCCGGGGCAACATGAATTACATATCAGATCAACCAACACAGAATACTTCATCCACCTCACCATCCGGCTATGACACTGAAACATCTTCATGGGATAAAATATTATGGTGGATGGCGGCAGCCGATGCCAGGCTGATGAAGGATTGCGGGCCCGACAGGTTCCGTTATACCGTGATCGGCTACACGGTAATGGCTACCTGGATCTTTGCCACTTTGGCCTGGGGCTATTTTTTTTCTACTTTATTTGATGATATCCTGGTCATTTTACCTGCTGCTGTTTTTTTTGGATTTGTGATCCTTACCATAGACCGCGGCCTCATTGCAGGCATTAACAGCAACGGTGGTAAGAACCGCTGGCTGTCGCTATCCGTAAGGCTTGTACTTGCGCTTACCATTGGCTTCTTTTTATCGCAGCCCGTTGTATTGATGCTCTTTAAAAAAGATGTGGATGCGCATCTGCCTGTTGTAAAAGAAAAGAAAACAGCAGCGTATACCCAACAGATCCGGCAGGAAAATACCATACCCTTACAAACTACCAGGTCAGAAATTGACCGTATCCGCAATGAGCAGAAAAGCCGCGAACAGGAAATTCTTGACCTTAAGAATGCCTATATCCGTGAAACAGACGGCACCGGAGGTTCCGGTAAGATTGGCGAATATGCCATAGCCCGTGTAAAGAAAATGGCCTACCTGAAAGCGGAAGAAGACATGATAGCCTGGAAAAGAACGGTGCAGGCGCCTTTAGACAGTGCGCTGGCACAGGAAAAGAAATTAGAAAATAATATACAGGCACGTATAGGCGAATTTGAATCAGGGCTGTCAGACGGATTTCTAACCCGTATAGAAACCTTAGACGATCTGATGCTTACCCACCCTCCTGTTAAATACCGTTACCGGCTGGTGATCATGCTGATCATGCTGATAGAATTAATGCCATTGCTTACCAAGCTCATGATGCCTTCGGGATTGTATGAAGAAAAAGTGCAGGATGCCGTTTTGCAGAAGAAACTGGCATGGCAAAACGAAAGGGCGGCCTTTCATGAAGTGGAAAAAACGTTTTATGAAAAAGCACTGGCTTCCGATAAACAACTGCAAAATGAAGTTATGGCTGAGATAGATGCATACCGCCGTAAAGAGGCTGAAAATTATTTTAACCAATGGAAGCAAAACCCCGGTAAAGTGCGGCAGTTCTGGGAACAGTTGAAAAGCAAGCTGCTGTATTTTAGCAGGAATTAAATTGTACAGGCAACCGGATGAAGTTTTGTAGTTTTATTCACAAATAAAATGAAGATGCCGGCCGCAGCAAATCTTTAGGCTTATATTTTCTAAATGCTCCACACTATCGCCATAGACGATGAGCCCATTGCGCTGGAAGTGGTAAAATCACTTTCGGCAAAAGTACCTTTTATACACTTACACGCCTGCTTTACCAATGCTTTTGAAGCGCTTGCTTATTTGCAGCAACAAAAAACAGACCTGATCTTCCTTGATATCAAGATGCCGGACATCAGCGGTATTGACTGGCTGAAATCAGTTGCACAGCCTCCTATGATCATCTTCACTACTGCCTATAGCGAACATGCTGTAGAAAGTTTTGAATTAGATGCGGTTGATTATCTTTTGAAACCATTTTCACTTGCCCGTTTTTTAAAAGCCGCCAATAAGGCCAATGAGCTGCACCGGTTGAAGTCTTCCGCTTCGGCTCAGGAAATCAGCCCCGACCATGTATTTATAAAGAGTGGCTATGAACAGGTGAGGATAGACTTCAACGATATCGTATACCTGCAGAGTGCCGGAAATTACATTCACTTTATACTTACTGAAAATAAAATACTTTCCAGGCTTACCATGAATGAAGTAGAAGCGCTGCTTCCTGCCGTTCGGTTTACCCGCATTCACCGCTCCTATATGGTTGCCAATAATAAAATTACCCGTATGGATAAATACAATATCTGGATAGATGATATTTGCCTGCCGGTAGGGCCGGGTTACAGTATGGCATTAGAGCGCCTCACCCTCGTTCTCTCTCCACGCTGTGTAGAGGGACGGCGCTTAACATCAGCAAGGGGCACGGGTTCTTCCAATTCAACAGTTGAATAAAATTGAACAATGTTCAAAGGGCCGGGTAAAATTCAAAATCCGAAAACCAAAGTATTAAATCCGAAGCCAAATTCAACTATAAACCATAAACTTATAAACGATAAACTAACCCCATCTAAATTTCAAATCACAAATCCCTTAATGCCCAACCCCTACTTTCAATTTAAACAATTTACCGTACAGCACGACCGGTGCGCTATGAAAGTGTGTACCGATGCCTGCATACTGGGCGCATGGTTTGCAAAAAAGATACCGCAGGGCAGCAGAGTGCTTGATATTGGCGGGGGCTCGGGACTGCTCACACTGATGCTGGCACAGAAAACAAAAGCGCAATTTGATGCCATTGAAAAAGACACACAGTCTTTTAAACAAATGACGGAAAATGTTGAGCGAAGTCAATGGAAGAATATGATCAATGCGTTTATGGGCGATGCAATTACTTATGCTTTCCCGGAGCTATATGATTTTATTATCTGTAATCCACCTTTTTATGAAAATGATCTGAAGTCGGGTAATGAAAAGAAGGACCTGGCCAAACACGATACCGGTCTAACGCTGGGAACGCTTATACAGGTTATTGATCACAACCTGGCAGACCGGGGCAGCTTTGGTGTACTCCTACCCTTTCACCGCACAGTGCCATTTGAACAACTTGCATTGAATAAAGAATTTTATTTATCGGAAAAGCTCCTCGTGAGGCAAACGCCCCGGCACGATCATTTTCGCAGCATCCTGCATTTTACACGTCATAAACCAGATGCCTTACAGGAAGACGAACTTATAATAAAACAAAATGACGGCAGCTACAGCAATGCGTTTACAGCCTTACTGAAAGATTATTATTTGTATTTATAAAATCTTTTTCGGAGCCACAGGTATTTAATTTTTGCCACGGGGACACGAAACCACAAAGCTTTTTCCTTTGTGTCTCTGTGCCTTTGTGGCGACATTTGTGTATTCGTATTTTTAGTTTTTCAGTAGCCCGGCATAATCTTTCAGATATTCATACGACGGGGTAAGCTTCCCTTTGTAAACAATGGTAGCCCTTTTTATCATGGGTGATCCGTTGTTGACAAGGTCTTCCAGAATATATTTTATTAACTGTTCACCAAAATACCGGGAAGCATCCCGCGGCAGTTCATTGGGCAGGTTGCCCACTGCAATAATATCAACAGACCCCTCCTGGTAGGGTGCTGTTTTTTCAAAGCTTTTCCTGCTCACTCCGTATACCGGGTCTTCAATGGTTTGATCGCCAAGATTGATGGGCACCGACCCGTTGGTGTCATCTGTAATATCGGCAATGGTTTGAATGATAAACCGGTCGGAACCGATAGCTTCCTTTTCAAACAAACGGGGCATGGTTTGTTCCCAGTACACCCCATTCAATAAAATATCTGTTTGTTCGGAATAAGGCAAAAAAGTACAGGCATATTGTTCAGGATGTTCGTGAAAATCAACGCGGGTATAGGTGCCCGTTTGTTTATGCCTGTAAAGATCGGCTCCTTTTAGCTGCGTGTATACAGGGTAGGCAAATCTGCGGCTCAGGTATTCGTCGGGCTCCACTTCGTGAATGCCTACAAGATTCATGATTTCAACAATACCGTGAGCTACGCGTCCCGATCCTGTCACGGCGATCTTTACATTAGGTATCCGCAATCCGAAATACGTATGTATCAGTTCCCGGAAGCTTCTTTGCTTATAAACACGTTCAAGATCATACAAACTGGTACGTTTGCCATAAGCCATCAGTCCGTTATGCGCACCAACCACGCCCGCAAAAAAACCAAAGCCAATGATCCGTTGCCCGTCTTCATGTTCAAGACATTCATAATCTATAAGCGTTATTTTTTTTTCAATTATTGCCCGTAGCAATTTTTGATTTTTGAGCTGTTTTTTTCTGGTATGGGAAAAGAAAAGATAGGTTTTGTCCGGTATCAGCATATCAACCGGCACTTCTTTGATACCGAACAAAATATCGCAACCGCTCATGTCTTCTTTTACTTCAACACCTGCAGCACTGTATTCCTTATCGGTAAAACAACGGTGAGCCGAGCTTTGAGCAATAATCTTTACATCCGCCGTTTGTTTATGTATCCATTTGCATTGAGCAGGTGTTAATGCTACGCGGTTGTCGGCAGGATGTTTACCTTCTTTTATCAGCCCTATTCTGATCATACCGGTAAATATAAATGGTAAAAAGAAGCTATACTATCAATTTTATTTGTATAACGGAAACGGGTAAAAAAAATATTGCTATTCTTAGCGGAATATGTAATATTGCAGCCCTTAATAAAGCATCTCATTTAAGGGTTTTTACAATTGTTTACTGCCCGGATGGCGGAATTGGTAGACGCGCCAGACTCAAAATCTGGTATTGGCAACAATGTGCAGGTTCGATTCCTGTTCCGGGCACAGCTTAGAGCAATATATTAATTTATATTGCTTTTTTA
>NZ_DAOMOZ010000251.1:0-6210 GCF_035444585.1 Agriterribacter sp. | reverse complement strand
GATTATTGGTAATTTCAAAAAGCTTGCTTTCTGCCTCATCCAGCAAATCAAACACATCAACGGAGTCTTCATATGCATCACTGATCACTTCCCCGCTGATACGGATCAGGTCGCGCTGAATGAATTTTTGCAGTATGATGCGGGAGTGAGTTTCTACATTGGCAGAAGATACTACCGCATTGGTCAGCCTGGTTACGTAATAGGGCCCGCCAACCAGTTCCAGTTCTTCTTTGGACCTTAGCTCTTCCACTACTGTAAGCAGGTCAATAGGCATGCTTTTCTGTGCCAGGTTTTGCATGGCGCGGTAAATGCGCTGGTGGGCGTCTACATAAAAACATTCGGGTTTTAAAATCTCGACTACCGTATCAAAGGCAGGTTTCTCCAGCATAATGGCTCCCAATACTGCCTCTTCCAGGTCGCGCGCCTGGGGGGGCACCTTGCCATATACCATCGAACTTAAATCAATTGAACTTTTTCTGCGGGTTTTACGGTCTTTATTAAGATTGGTAAGATGATCCATTAAAGTCTTTTATATAGGGGTTATATATCGTTGTTCGCCTGCCTGCCAACAGTATAGTAACCCTTCCATACAACCGCTTTCTCGGCTTTTCGTTATGAGCCAAATTGTATTGATTATGCTATGCTCCTATATATGATGCTAATATTAATGCATTATTACCGGAATGTTACCAACTGTGTCGGGAAGGCGAATTTAATACCATTGATTTTTGATAACCAAATTACGCCTCTACTTTTTTTTATTAATTTATACCAACACGCTTTTACACAGGGCAAGCAGGCTTTTCCACCATTATTTTTGGTTTATGCACAATTTACCAAAAAATTGTTGCTCGTAACAGAAATAATACACACCCACTGTGCGAAACAATTCAGCCTGTTTTTTTTGGCCGGACTATTAAAATAACAGTATGGACTTACAGCCATTTCCGGCGCCCGATCAATTTAATTATCTTTGCCACCGCTCCGTTAATCGGTAATGAAATTGAAAAAGAAGTAATCATTATATGACCATCAGTTACAACTGGCTTTGCGAATATCTCCCGGTAAATATTACACCCGAAAAATTAGCTGTTATATTAACTTCACTGGGGCTGGAAGTAGAAAGTTTTGAAGAGAAAGAAGCAGTGAAGGGGGGCTTGAAAGGACTGGTTATCGGACAGGTACTGGAAACAGAAAAGCACCCCAATGCCGATAAGCTCAGGTTAACAAAGGTTGATACCGGAGGGGAAAAACCCTTACAGATCGTGTGCGGAGCGCCAAATGTAGCCGCCGGTCAAAAAGTAGTGGTAGCACCTGTGGGCTCCACTATTTACCCGGGTAAAGGCGAGCCGGTTACCATGAAAGTAGCAAAGATACGGGGCATAGAAAGCTATGGAATGATTTGTGCGGAGGACGAAACAGGGCTCGGCAACAACCACGAAGGCATAATGGTTTTGGCCGATGATGCAAAGCCCGGCACCGCAGCAGCAGCGTATTTTAAACTGCAAAGCGACTGGATCTATGAAATAGGACTTACGCCTAACCGCATGGACGCCATGAGCCACCTGGGTGTTGCCAAAGATGTTTGTGCTTATTTAAGCGTTCACGAGAAAAAAGATTACCCGGTTAAATACCCATACAGCAACAATTTTAAAAAAGACAGGCAGGGCAACACTATTGAAGTAAAAATAGAAAACCAAACAGCCTGTGAACGCTATAGCAGCGTGCGTATAGATAATGTAACCATTAAAGAAAGCCCCGGATGGCTGCAGCAACGCATCAGGTCAATAGGGCTGCGCCCCATCAGCAATATAGTAGATATTACCAATTTTATTTTACACGAAACAGGACAACCCCTGCATGCCTTTGATGCAGACCGCATAAAAAGAAATACCGTAATTGTAAAGAACCTTCCCGAAGGCACACCATTCATCACTTTAGATGAAAAAGAACGAAAACTCCATGCCGATGACCTGATGATCTGTAACGGCAACGGCGAACCGATGTGTTTTGGAGGTGTATTTGGCGGCTTACACAGTGGCGTAACCGCTGATACCAAAAATATTTTCCTGGAAAGTGCCTGGTTTAACCCTGTCACCATCCGCAAAACATCCTTCCGGCATAATTTACGTACCGATGCAGCCGCACGTTTTGAAAAAGGAGTGGATATCAGCAATACCGTAACCGTGCTAAAAAGAGCGGCGCTTCTGATAAAAGAATTGGCCGGGGGGGTAATTGCATCGGACATCACAGATGTATACCCCGACCCCAAAGAAAAAAAGCAGGTTATCCTCGCTTACCATTACCTCAAAAAGTTAAGCGGTAAAAGTTATCATCCCGACAGTGTAAAAAAAATACTTACAAATTCCGGCTTTGAGGTGATCCAGGAAGATATTGATAAAATACGGGTGGCGGCCCCTTTCAGCAAACCCGACATTGAACTGCCTGCAGATATTGTGGAAGAAATTATGCGCATTGACGGCTATGATAATGTAGATATCCCCGGTAGCATTACCATCAGCCCTTCTGTAGAGACCATTGCTTACCAAGCGGCACTAAAAGAAAAGGTAGCCAATTATCTTGCGGGCAATGGCTTTAATGAAATATTCACCAACTCTATTACCAACAGTGCTTATTTTGATGATGCTACACTAAATACTTCCGTAAAAATGCTCAACAGCCTTAGCGCTGAATTAAATATTATGCGTCCTTCCATGCTGGAAACCGGATTGGAGTGCATGGCCCATAATATCAACCACAGGAACCTTAACCTCCGCTTGTTTGAATTTGGTAAAACCTATCATACGAGCGGTGTTGGACAATACGAAGAAAAAGAGAAACTATGCCTTTATATTACGGGAATGATCAAAGAAGCGTCATGGAAAACAAAGGAAGAAAAAACTGATTTTTATTACCTGAAAGGAATTACAGGAAGCATTTTACAGGCTGCGGGGCTCACCCGTTACGAGGTTCGGCCCGCCATTGCCGGTTACCTGCAATACGGTATACAGGTAACAATTGACGACGATACCATAATGACATTAGGGCTGACCAATGCATCTGTTGTAAAACGCTTCGATATTAAACAGCAGGTATGGTACGCCGAGCTGGAATGGGAAAAGTTACAGGGCCATGCTTCCAGGCAAAAACCGGGTTATACTGAAATCACGAAATTCCCTGCTGTTCAACGCGATCTTGCAATTGTTGTAGACAAGCAACTTGCTTATGAAAAGGTGGAAGAGGCGGTTAAACATGCGGACATACAAAAATTACAGTCTGTAAAACTATTTGATGTATTTGAAAGCGATAAGCTCGGCATCGGGAAAAAGTCTTTCGCGGTAAATTTTACGTTTTTAGACAAAGAAAAAACCCTCACCGACACTGAAATTGATAGCATGATGCAAAAGATCATGCACGCCTTTGAACAGGAACTATCGGCAGAAATAAGGAAATAAAAATATCATAATGTTGTGTTTTTATGAGCCGTCTTAACGAAGATATCAGCCGCATAAATGAAAAGCTGCAGTTATTGCTGAAGCAATACCATGCACTGCAAAAAGAAAATGACAGGTTAAAGCAGGATCTTGAACAAAAGAAAGCCGGGGAAAAAGAGATGAAAGAGAAAGCCGCATGGCTGCAGCAGCAGGTGGAGATAGCAAAAGTATCTTCGGGACAGGCAGGGCAGGAAATTAAATCCGACCTGGAGAAACGCATCAATACATACATTAAGGAAATAGACCAGTGTATTGCTCTGCTGGCGAATCAATAGTTAAATTCTTTTTACCAGGCGCATGAACTGCTCCTCCTTTCCTCCGGAAAGCTCGAGCGTATACACACCGTATGGCAAATCATTAAGCCCGTTCCAGCAAAACGATTTTTGCGCAGGTTCCACTTCAGTTTCGAACATGCTGCAAATTTTTCCTTTATCATCCTTAAGCACAGCCCTTAACGAGGAAGCAGTAGCATCACTTAACTCAAAAACCAGTTTATCAATGAATACGAGGGATTTTAGTTTTGCAAGCATTATGGAAGGGTTTTCGGTTTTAGATTCAGGGATCATTGAAATTATTTTAACACAACGAAAGAGCACCAATCAACTGTTGATAAAGTGTGAATAAAATTAACCATAATTTTCAGCATATGCAAACACTCATCGCTATTAATATAGGTATTGGCGACAGAACCTACAGGATCAAAGTAGCACCGGAAGATGAAGAACAGGTAAGAAAAACCATTAAAATCATCAATGACAAGATCATAGAATTTAAAACTGAATTTGCCGGCAAGGATATGCAGGACTATGTATCTATGGTATTGCTGTGGTACGCAACCCAGCTACAGAGCGGAAAATCAACGGTTTTGGAAAAAAATCTTACGGAAGCCCTCGCCAAAATGGAAGGACAACTGAATAAAACACTTGGGTTGTAAGGCATTTCCCCGGGATGATCCATCATTGTGGAACAGCTTCCTTTTAAGAGAAATCATCATTTGTACCCGGGTACAAAGCTTTGTTTATTTTATCAAAGATCAAAGAAAACAGCTATTCAGACATGATGAAATCCGCCAAAAGCCTCATCAACCAAAATCAGTTGCTTTTACCCAATATCCTGTCCGGCATTATCCTTATGCACCGAAAGCAAATGCAACTGTTGCAACGGCTTCAAATAGCAGTCAGCGGTCAGGAGCAGCAGACCGGATCAACTGCCCGTTTGCATCATATTCATCAGTTGAGAGCAATACTCCTCCCGCCGAATAATTTCTCCAGGCTCCCGAAAAAAAACCTTTATCGTATACACCTTCGCTTTTTATACTCCCATCTCCATAATAATAGGTAGCCCGACCATCAAACAGCCCCTGGTCATTGAGCAACAGCTTTGCTTTTAGCTGCCCGTTGCTGTAGTATTCTGCATAAGCCGTTCGGATATTTTTATGAAATTGCACAAAGGCCGTGATGCGGCCGGCTGTATCTTTCATGATTTTTGAAACAATGCTATCTCCCCTATAATATTGCTCGGCGCTATAAAATTCCCCGGCGCCTATTATCCTTGTAAAGCCCGTATCGCTGTTGTAGCGTACGGAATCAAAGAATGCCATATCTATTTTACCCATTCCGCCAGGTAAATGATTTACCGTGCTTTTACAGCCCGTATACAGCATCGCCACAGCAACAACAGATATTAAAAACCTCATAAAGAAAAAATATAAAAAAGCAGCCTCGGGTAAAAGGCCGCCTGTATGCATCATGTCTGTTTTAATCAACAAAAGAAGTCCAGCCTTTCCACCAGTCTCCTTCGGGTGTACCCGCCGCTCCCACGGCACCCCTGAATGTAACCGGAGTAAACCCGGTTGCTACTTTGGCATGCGTAAAGCTGGCAGCATTCAGCAAGGGTGACCCTGCCTGCGGCGTAAAATCGGGATTGGCATAATTAAAGGCGGCGGCCAGCTTCACTTCCGCATTTTCAGCCAGTACCTCATTATTGTATTCAGCAGCACCAAACCAGTTGCTTACGTTGCTATTGGTCCATCCCGTTGAAGCGCCTGAATTGTCGGCAAACTTAGTGGGTGCTGCACAGCCCGCAATGGTTGTATTTTGCACTACCAACCTTCCTGCCGTAATATTTTCCTGAACAGGCGTTCCTTTGCTTGCATCTATCAGCAAGCCGGTGGGCCAGCCCATGAAAACGGAATTGAAAATAGAAGTGCTGGTATTCCGTCTTAACTGTGCGGCTGCATTGTATAAGCTATTGCCGGTATTGGTTGTTTTTTCACGGGGGCCTATAGCCGTTATATTGCTGAATACAGGCGCCGTTTGGGGAGTTAAGCTGCTGCCATTGGCATCATTGTCACTTTCAAACGCTTCTACCTTAGAAATGTCGGCCCGCGATGAATCTCTCAGCACAATACCAAACTGTACGTTGCCACGGTAACCATTATCAGTATCAAAGTCGTCATCCAGGGTTTTATAGGCAATCAAATGACTGCAGTTCACTGTACCGCCAAACCATTCAAAGGCATCGTCCAGGGCATAGCTCACCTGCACATAGTCAACAGTAGTACCATTGCCTACCCCGCCCATTGTTAATGAATTCAATTCTTTATCGGGTAAAAAGGCGTATCCTGCATACTCTATGCGTACATATTGCAGGGAGCCTGAATTATCCGCATCATCGGCCCCACCGTATAACCCCAGTCCGTCGGCGTTATTGACCC
>NZ_DAOMOZ010000250.1:0-6232 GCF_035444585.1 Agriterribacter sp. | reverse complement strand
CAGTACTTCCAAAGATTAGTATTTTCTTTTAATGAACCTACCTGTACTGTAGGGTAGCCTGGATAAATATACGGATATATCCCGTGGTCAGCGGCAAGCCATCGGCCAGCGGCACATTAATAAACATGAGGCATAAGGCCGGGGAGTCTTGGTTGCCTGTCGATAACTACTAACCATAAACGAATAAATTATAAAACCCAAAAGAAACCGGTCACCATCCTGTTCACTACCCGCTATTCATCATGCCATCAATGCTGAACTGATCATTTCCATTATTTTGCGGGAGGTTCATCTGTTTTTTCCGCATTGAAGCTTAACTTTAGTCATGCATCGTTTACTTATTGGGGGTTGTATCCTGACATGCACCACCCTGACGCTTTATGGCCAACAGCTACCCCCCGCCCGTTACAAAGACCGTGTTTTTACGGCTGTTACAACAGATAAAAATATTATTTATCAATCTAACCCACCCGCAGGCACAAAAGAAAAATATTACCTGCTCGACCTGTACCAGCCCGAAAATGATACCAGCACCAGCCGGCCGCTGATCATCTGGATACATGGCGGCGGCTTTAAATTCGGTAATAAAACATCCAGGGGAATACCCTTATGGTGCAAACGCTTCGCCCAACGGGGCTATGTATGCGCTGCCGTAAATTACAGGTTAAGCAAAGAACCTGCTTTATCAAACTTCACGGCTTTGGTAAATGCCTGTTCGGATGCTATGGAAGATATTGACCAGGCAGTTTCTTTTTTTATTAAAAACAGCAACGTATACCGAATCGATACCAGCCGCATCATATTGGCCGGCAATTCGGCCGGAGGCATGATCGCCCTGCATTTGGCTTACAGCAATGCGGTATTGATGAAACAGCTCGTACAGCCCGGTGCTGATCCCGGTCTTGTAGCGGCTATCCCTGAGCGCCGGGATATAGCCGCGGTGATCAACTTCTGGGGCGGCATGTTCGATACCGGTTGGTTAAAAAATGCCAGCGTGCCCATAGTAAGCGTGCATGGCGGTAAAGACAGGATAGTGCCGTTTGGCAAAACAGATAATGGCGTATATGGAAGCTTGGTTATTCATCAAAATGCGGATGCGCTGCACATACCCAACCGTTTAAAAGCATATGAAGGCTACGCACATGAGCTGCAAAAAAGATTCAATCCCTTTTGGGCAGGCAAAGCAACCAAAGTCCGCTGGCAGGAAGCGGGTCAGTTTGCTGCAGATTTTTTATATGAGGAACTCATGGGAATGGTACAATAATTGAAATTCATCATGTAAAACGATCAGTATGCGCAAACAAAGATCATTTCCCGTGATGATTTCCATGGCCGCTATTTTTTTATTCAGCGGCTGCACTGTAGTGGAAGGTATTTTTAAAGCCGGCATGTGGTGGGCCTTCTTTCTGGTGGCGGTTGTTGTAGTGCTTATACTGTGGATCATTGCAAAAGCAAGAAAGAAGTAATGACCTGCTTATTCGTGCATGGAATAACTGACATTTACCTGGCTTCTGATCTCATCCATTGTTCTTATCATTTCGAGGCTGAAAGCATGCGGTAACAATTTACTTTCTATTTGCTTGTTTTGTATACAGCTTAATACCTCTTCTGTTTCAAAATAAAGTCCATGACCTTCCCACTGCATAGGATAGGTTACAGGTTCCCCGTTATACAATTGCAGCTCGATACCGGGTGTTTTTTCAAACCACGGATACAGCATCTTTATCGTTCCCTTTTCTCCCGCTATCTCTACCGGCAGCTTGGTTTCCGATTTCAGCGAAGATTCCAGGGTGGCATGCTGCCCCCTGCTGTAGTGAAAAAGAACCGAACAGGTTTCGTCTATTCCTTCTTCCGACAAAGTTCCAACCGCTTTGATGGTATCGGGCACTCCCATTAACAGTAACGCAAGAAAAACCGGATAAACACCAAGATCCAGCAAAGAACCACCGCCCAACGCAGGATCAAAATAACGACTATCCGGGTCAGCCGGTGCTTTATATCCCATAGACGCCCTGAGGGAAACAATTTTGCCGATCTTACCCTTGCTGATCAACGACATCACCAACCGTATGCCGGGCAAAAACCGGAGCCACATGCCTTCCATTAAAAAGGTTTGTGCTGCCCGGGCGGTATCCACCAGTTCTTTGCATTGGGTTTCATTGATGGTGAGCGGCTTTTCACAGAGTACGGGTATACGGTGTTGCAGACATTGCATCACCTGCCCGTAATGCAGGGTATGGGGCGTGGCTATATATGCCACATCCATATTCCCTTTTGCAATAAAAGTGTCAAGCTCAAAAAATGCATGAGGTATATTAAATGTACCGGCAAATTCCTTGGTGCTGTCCTTATTGTGCCCAAGCACCGCTACCACCTGCTGCGGCGCATTTACAAACACCAGATCCGAAACAAATTCGCGGGCGATGCTTCCGGTACCGATAATACCCCATTTAACAGGTTCCATAGCCAGTGTTTTCAGCTAATAAGTCAATTTCCCTGCCACCCTTCCGGGGTAGTATAACAGTTCCGATGTGCATTTCAGATTCCTCCTGTACTCAGAGGGCGGTCAAAATTGCAGCATGGCAACTTCAATATGTTTAAGTGCGCTTATAACTTCCCCGCAACGATAACTACATAGTAATTGTGGAAATATTTCCCCTTCCGGAAAAAACAGTTTGCGAGGGACAATAAAAACAGACCTCTGCGGAGGACAATTCCTAAATATATCTTTCTACCGTTTCAAGCAAATATTTTACTTCAAAAGGTTTTTCAATATACGCATCTGCTCCCGCTTCTTCAGATAGTTTACCGATATTGGGATTTGCCGAGATCATGATAACAGGCAAATGAGACGTTGTTTTTTGCCCTTTCAGATACCGGCAAATATCAATGCCATCAACACCCGACAATTGTTTGTCAAGCAAAAAAAGATCGGGAATTTCAAATTGATCATTCAGCAGGTCATCGCCGTTTGTTATCAGTTGCACATTATATCCTGCGGTTTCAAAAATTATTTTTAAAATATCCCCTATGCCGGGGTCATCGTCGGTAACCAGTATCTTTTTCTTTTCGGGTATACGCTCCATACACAAACGATTGAAGTGTCCTGGTCTGAAACTAATTGAGCAGCCGGTGATCCTTTCTGAATACAGGCTTCAACAGGCTCACCATATGAATACGCCCCTGTACTTTTACCAGCAGATCCAATTGAATATCAGCAGATATAACTTCTTCGTACGGCTCAAAAACATCCGGTGATAAAAAAAGGTCTTTCGATATAGTGATGACCTTAATCCCGTATTGTTGCTTTAATTCCCCGGTTATATCACACAATCCCCTGTGATCTTTTGCCATTATAACCAGGTTAAATCCATCTTTTGCAAAAAGATCGGCCAGGCTGTAGCTGGCTTTACCGGCTGCCCCGGTAATTAATGCATAGTGAAGATCTGCCTCCATAGTAGTATGATTTACCGCATGTAAACAAGCCTTGTAAAACCATTATTGTGCCGATAAATAAATATGCAAAAAGGAAAATAAAAACAACACCGGTTACGATTTGACAGGCGGCTTTTTTCGCGGTTGCAGCTTATAATGCGCATCTACGGTTTCATCGAGCGAATGAGAAGAATGCAGATCCTTTTCTGCTTCTGCTTTCTCGGAAAGCTTAATATAAAATTTCTTCAGGATCATTAGCTCCTCCTCAGTTAAATCTTCAATATCCACCAAACGGTTACTTGCCCTTTCATCGCTGGCAATCAATTCATTTAATTTTAAGTGGATGGCTGCCGTATCCCTATTTTGAGATTGCTGGATAATAAAAACCATGAGAAAGGTAATGATCGTAGTGCCGGTGTTGATCACCAGTTGCCAGGTGTCTGAATAATCAAATACCGGCCCTGATATTGCCCACAGGACTATAAGAGTGAAAGCAAGGATAAAAGCTGCGGGACTCCCGGTTTTACGGGTTATCCAACCCGAAATTTTATTAAAGACACGGCCAAGATTTGATGTTCTTTTTTTTAAAATACGTTTATTCATTCAGTTGGAAATAAGTGTACAGAAAGATGCTGCTTATCTAAAGCTTTTCCTGGTCTTCAGGATTCACAAATCATGCCATGAACCTCATCCTGATCCTGCATGACCGGCAAGCCGTAAGATGTATTTTTTGGCATGCATTTTAAGCGTCTTATGTAATGTCGCTTGGTACTTATAAAAAAAAACGTGTTTTCTCCAAAACGCCTGAGCCCACCGGTGGAAAATCCGCCGGCAATGAGTTGCGGTTCGTTATCCAAAAGCATGCTGCCACCAACCTGCATTACGATTTCAGGCTCGAAATGAGCGGAGTGCTCAAAAGCTGGGCTGTTCCGAAAGGTCCTTCCACAGATCCTTCGGTTAAACGGCTGGCAATGATGGTTGAAGACCATCCTTTTGATTACAGGACTTTTGAAGGCATCATCCCAAAAGGGCAGTACGGCGGCGGTACGGTAATGGTTTGGGATGAGGGCATCTATGAGCCGGCAGAAGGCAATGCTACAGGGAAAAAAGCAAAAGAAAAAGAATTGCTGCACCAGCTTCATAAGGGAAAGATCGTTTTTAACCTTGACGGCGAAAAGCTAAAGGGGCAGTTTGCACTCGTAAAATCTTCTTACCGCGGCGAAAACTCGTGGTTGCTGATGAAAGTAAAAGACAAATACGCCAAAACCACAGAGGTATTAAAAAAAGAAAAATCAGTAGTTTCAGGCAGAACCTTAAAGCAGATTGAAAATGATGGCTCATCGGCTGTTTACGGAAAAGCCACTCAAAAAAAAACTACGGCAAAAAAAAGCAGCACAACATCTGCCAAAGCATCTCCGGCTAAAAAAACAATAGCCGGCAATGGAAAGAAAATGAAATTTCCCACTACCCTTCAACCCATGCTGGCCACCCTTGCAGACAAACCTTTTGATGAAGAAGGCTGGCTTTACGAGGTTAAATGGGACGGGTATCGTACCATAGCATTGCTTAACAAAAAAAGCACGGAGCTCTGTTCGAGGAACAACAAATCATTCAATGAAAAATTTTACCCTGTTTATGATGCGTTGAAAGAGCTGAAAATAAATGCTGTGCTTGATGGAGAGATCATTGTAGCGGATGAAGAGGGCCTGTCTGATTTTGGTAAACTGCAGAACTGGCGCAGCGAAGCAGACGGCGAGCTCAAATTTTATGTATTTGATATATTATGGCTGGATGGTTATTCGCTCATGGACCTCCCGTTAACCGAAAGAAAAGAAAAATTAAAAGACACGCTCACCGATGATCATCCGGTGATACACATCAGCCAGGCTTTTAACACTACCGGAACGGAGTTTTTTGAAGCGGCCCGAAAGATGAAGCTCGAAGGCATCATAGCCAAAAAAGGGGATTCATTGTATTTTCCGGGAGCAAGGTCAAAAGAATGGCTCAAAATCAAAGCCGCCAAACGTCATGAAGTGGTCATTGGCGGCTATACACAAAATGAAGGAAGCCCCAAACATTTCAGTGCCTTACTGGCAGGCGTATACGAAAAGAACAGGCTTGTATATACCGGCAAAATCGGCACCGGGTTTTCGGATGAAATGCAGAAAGAAATGATGGCCAAATTTAAACCGCTCATCACAAAAACCAATCCTTTCACCTTTGAACCCGATGTAAATAAGCCTTCAAGATTTAGGCCCAACCCTCCCCACGCAACCGTTACCTGGCTTAAACCAAAATTGATCTGCGAAGTGTCGTATACGGAGATGACCACCGATGGCGTAATGCGGCATCCATCGTTTGAGGGCATGCGGGAAGACAAGAAAGCACAGGATGTTCACCCCGAAAAACCCATGTCCACCAAACAGTTGCTGAAAAAAGCGCCCCCTGTACCCGATAAAAAAAAGCTGCTTATAAAGAACGGAAAGCCCGAAAGAAAAACACTGCTTAACCCCGATGATCAGCAACAGGAAAGAAAGATCAACGGGCATTCGCTCACTTTTACCAACCTGGGCAAACTGTATTGGCCAAAAGAAAAGATCAGTAAACGGGATATGCTGAACTACTATTACCAGGTAGCTCCTTATATATTGCCTCATTTAAAAGACCGTCCCCAGTCGCTCAACCGCCATCCCAACGGGATCAACGGCAAAAGCTTTTACCAGAAAGATGTAACGGGTAAGGCGCCCGGCTGGATAAAAACTTTTCCATACCGCAGCGCAGAAGACAACAAAGACAA
>NZ_DAOMOZ010000249.1:0-6282 GCF_035444585.1 Agriterribacter sp. | reverse complement strand
CTTCGCGTTTGTTGGCATCCGGCCCGTGGCAGGCATAGCATTTATCGGACAGGATAGGGCGTACCTGGAAATTATAACTGATGGCATCCGGCTTATTAAAGTTGCCGGATTTTTCCCCGGAAATATATATGAAAGCAAACAATATACCACCTGCCGAACAAGAAAGTATAAGTATATAGAGTTTTTTCATAATGCAATTTTCATAATCGTTGTCCGGGTTGTTTAAAAATACTACATGTTGATCATTGGTGAGTTCAGGCATTTAAGGCTTTGAAGCTGAATTTAAAGTTAAAGAAATCTATGCATTGTGCAGGAGCTTTGAAGGGGGTTATATAATCAAATAAAAAACAATAACAATGTAATCTTTTTGTTTTGGATGCAACACTATTTTGTTGCGTTCTGTCAGAAAGAATGCAATACCATTTCGGCATAAATAAAAAGCCAAAAATGTATACCAGGATAGCCGCGCCGGCAACATGGAACAGTAATTGATGCCCCAAAAATGAGAGATCCCTGTTCACACTGCCATAGGGTTGTCAGCGGCCCGTTTTATGTTTGCATGGTGCATTTCACAAATGCAAATTATCGTACCGGAACCCGGGAATGTTTTTGCCTGATTTTAAAAAATACTAAACAATGCAACAGTTGGTAGAAGTATTCAAGACAAATGTTGAACAGGAAGCGCAAGCGGCCAAATTACTGGCCGCATTGGTTGATTATTTCCCGGCATATAAGATCAATTTCGATCTTCAGGATTGCGATAAGATCTTACGTGTAGAAAGCCGGAATGGCGCTATAGACAATCGCCGGATAATTGAAACAATTGGCGATTTCGGATATGCTATCGAAGAATTGCCGGATTAAAGAATTTGAGATTTGGGATTTGAAATTGGATCTCGCTTCGGATTTCGAATTTATTAACCTCGAGCTTACTCTACTTCCGGCACTCCTGCTTTATACAGTACAGCCCTTGTTTTTGTACTGATGGTATAATTTTCACCGGCACCTGCTATTACAGATTCACCCTTTTTTAGCTGAAGTGTTTGTACAGGATTTGCTATATCCGCTTCTCCTTCTGCGACCAGTAATATTTCTGCCGAAAAAGCGGTATGTGTAAATGGTGTTTGTTTGCCGGGCATGATCTTGCTTATTTCAAAATCGGGAACAGGGCAGTGATATATCCTTTCCGGTCCTCTCTCTTCTCCATTTATAATTTGCGGAACGATGCCTTCAAATAATGTATGTTTTAACAGCTCGGGTACATCTATATGCTTGGGTGTTAAACCGCCGCGCAATACATTGTCAGAATTAGACATCAGTTCAACATTCTGTCCTTCCAGGTAGGCATGTGGCACACCCGCACCCTGGAATATAGCCTGGCCGGGATGCAGTTGTACAATATTAAAAAAATAAATGGAAAATATCCCGCGGTCAATACCGGTATAATTGCCGGCGTATGGTGCTGCTGCTTTACAGGCCCAGTACGCAGGGTCCGACTTTGATAGCTGGTTGGACTTATACAGCGGCTCTGATTTGTAAAGCAATGGTTCGAGCATGCCATTAACCGTAGCCTGCGGCAGTTCCATTACCTGTTTGTACAATCCATAATACCCTTCTTTTTCAAATACAGGCAACAGTATTTTAAATGCTTCTGTTTGCTGTAAGGTTTGCAGCAACAATTTCTTTTCTTTAAAGCCATGCAATAGCCAAAACTCGCTCAATGCCAGCATCACTTCAGGCTTGTGGTTATCATCCTTATAATTGCGGTGCGGCGCATCAAGCGGGATGCCGGCTTCATTTTCCCGTGCGAATCCCTTTTCGGCTTCAGCTTTGGAAGGATGCACCTGTATGGAAAGCATATCTTTTACATCCAATACTTTAAAAAGGTAAGGCAAAGTGCCAAACTGCCCGGCAACTTTTTCCCCGAGCCACCCATTCGTATCTTCTTTGATCAGTTCATTTAATGCTATGCCTTTGTTTTCATTCCATTGAACGATGGAGGGGTTGCTGTTATGCGCACCCATCCAGTATTCGGCATAAGGTTGCTGCGTTATATTGTCTATACCCAATAATGCCGGTATATATCCGGTTCCGCCCCATGCATAGTGTTGTACTTTGCCTGTGAGTTTGTACATCGCGTTCTTTTTATAGATGATCAATCCTGTTCTTTTTCATAGGCTTCATCAATCAGCAAATTTTTTCCGTCGGCTGCTGCCGTGGCCAATTCATCGCAACGGTTATTGTAGGGATTGTCGGCATGGCCTTTTACCCATACAAATTGTATACTGTGTTTTTGGGAAAGCAGGTAAAAGCGCTTCCACAGGTCTTTGTTTTTTTTGCCCCCTTTAAAATCTGTGGCTATCCATTTTTTCAGCCAGCCTTCTTTTACCGCCTTTACGATGTACTGACTATCTGAATATATGATCACAGACATATGCTCTTTTTTTATTGCTTCCAGTGCGGCAATCACTGCCATCAGTTCCATCCGGTTATTGGTGGTGAGCCGGTAACCCTGCGACAATTCCTTTTCCGCAGATCCCCATTTTAAAATAGCGCCATATCCGCCGGGGCCGGGATTACCCCGTGCCGCGCCATCGGTATAAATAATTAATGTTTGATGAGACATAGTTGTTGCCCGAAGCCCGAAGTATTTAAATTCGAATTTCGAATTTAAATACTTCGGATTTTATACTATAATTTCTCCTTTCATATACGTAACAGCATAGCCGCTCATTAACACCCGGTTGCCGGATAGTTCACAATCCAGGTACCCCCTTCTTGCAGAAAGTTGTATAGCTGTAAGCCTGTTCCTGCCGAGTGTCCCGGCCCAATAGGGTGTGAGCAAAGTATGCGCCGACCCCGTAACAGGATCTTCGTCAATGCCGCTTTGCGGGAAAAAGCAGCGTGAAACAAAATCCGACTCTTTGCCGGGTGCAGTTACCAGCACACCCCTGCTTTTAACAGTAGCAAGTGTTTTAAAGTCGGGCTGCAGGTTTTCAACGGTTTGCTGGCTGTTGGCAACTACCATGTAATCAAACCTTCCTTTGTATACCTCAGTTACATCTATCTTCAGTCCTTCTTCTATTGCCGGTGGTATAGCCGTTGCCTTTTCAAAATGATCACAGGGGAAATCCAGTGTAAGCTGACCGTTTTTTTGCCGGATCACTTTTAGCAGTCCGCTTTTTGAATGAAAGCCGATCTCTTTTTGTTTGTACTGTAAATGGTTAAAAAAAATATGCGCAGCGGCCAGTGTAGCATGCCCGCATAAGTCGACCTCAACCGTTGGTGTGAACCACCGGATACGATAGCCATTGTTTTCCGCTACAATAAATGCGGTTTCAGCAAGATTGTTCTCCAATGCTATATTTTGCATGAGTGCATCAGGCAGCCATTCTTTTAAAGAGCAAACAGCGGCGGGGTTGCCGCCAAAAGTTTTTTCTGTGAATGCATCTGCCTGGTATATCGGGATTGTCATGTTGATTGGTTGGGGTGATCGTTGATTGGTTGTTCGTTTACTGCTCAATGCCGGCACCTCACACCTGAAAAACGCCAAGGCTAAAATCTTCTCTCTTATTTTTGTGATTGGCTGCTGCTATTCCCTCAGCGATCAGTTTGCGGGTATCTGCCGGGTCAATGATATCGTCTACCCATAGCCTTGCAGCGGCATAATAAGGTGTTGTTTGCTTTTCGTAGCGTCCTTTAATTTCATCCAGTAATTTTTTTTCTTCTTCAGGATCAATTGTTTTGCCCTTAGCTTTTAATGAACTTACCTGTATCTGGAGTAATGTTTGAGCAGCCTGTTCTCCGCCCATTACGGCTATTTTTGCCGAAGGCCACGCGTAAATGAACCGGGGATCATACGCTTTTCCGCACATGGCGTAATTTCCTGCACCATATGAGTTGCCGATGATGACCGTAATTTTTGGTACAACCGAATTGGCTACCGCATTCACCATCTTGGCGCCGTCTTTAATAATGCCGGAATGTTCGCTGCGCGTACCCACCATAAAACCGGTTACATCCTGTAAAAATACAAGGGGGATATTCTTCTGGTTGCAATTCATTATAAAACGGGCAGCCTTATCTGCGCTGTCATTATAGATCACTCCTCCCATCTGCATTTCACCTTTTTGGGTTTTTATTGTTTTCCGCTGGTTGGCTACAATGCCTACAGCCCAGCCTTCAATGCGGGCATACCCGCACAATATGGTTTGCCCGTAATCCCGCTTATACTGGTCAAACTCAGATCCGTCTGTTATTCTTTCAATGATATGGAGCATATCATACGGCTTTGCTGCGTCTGAAGGCAGAATGCCATATATTTCTGCCGGGTCTTTTTGGGGAAGCCGGGGCTTTATTCTGTTAAATCCCGCGTTGTCTTTTGTTCCCAGCCTGCCGCAGATCTTTTTTATTTCATCGAGGCATTCGTGTTCGGTATCAAATTTATAATCGGCAATGCCGCTTATTTCGGTATGCGTAACAGCACCGCCCAAACTTTCGGCATCCACCTCCTCGCCAATGGCGGCTTTTACCAGATAAGGCCCGGCAAGAAAAATAGAGCCGTTGTTTTTTACCATTAATGTTTCATCGCTCATAACGGGAAGGTAGGCGCCGCCGGCAACACAGGCGCCCATCACCGCTGCGATCTGGGGAATGCCCATGGCGCTCATCCGTGCGTTGTTGCGGAATATCCGTCCAAAATGTTCTTTATCGGGAAAAATTTCATCCTGCATGGGTAAAAACACGCCGGCGCTGTCTACCAGGTAAATCACCGGAAGGTTATTTTCCATTGCAATTTCCTGCATGCGCAGATTTTTTTTGCCTGTGACCGGGAACCAGGCCCCTGCTTTTACGGTTTGGTCGTTGGCCACAATTACACATTGCCTGCCGCTTATATAACCTATGCCGGCAACCGTTCCGCCTGCCGGGCAACCACCATACGCATCATACATTTCATAACCGGCAAAAACACCAATTTCAATAAACGGTTTCCCTGCATCAACCAAATATTCTATGCGTTCCCTTGGAAGCAACTTGTTTTTTTCTCTTTGCCTTTCTTTTGCTTTTTTGCCTCCCCCCGCATGGATCTCTTCCCGGATCTGTTTTACCTGGCTCAGCGCCAGCTTGAGGGTATCTTCATTTTTATTATTTTCCAGCGTCATATCAGCAGCATAATTTCATAATTTATTAATCGCTGTTTAATCCTTTGTCCAGTAGTCTATCACCAGAACTTTATCCAGGTAAGGCTTCAGAATATTGCCGAATGCTTTATGCGCGGGATGAGGCAGATATGCTGCCCTGTCTTCCTCACTTTTAAAGCTCAGGAAAAAGCAATGGGTGAATCCCTGCGCCAGGTTTTCGGGGCTATTATTGGTTCCCCATTCAAATCCTTTAATTTCTTTGATCTTTGATGGCAGCGCCCTGAATGCATCCTCTACCTTTTTTACATCTTCGGGGCTGGCGTCGTCTTTAAATTTAAATACAACAACGTGTCTGAGCATTTTCTGTTCTTTATTGGTGGCTGAAATAATTGTTGCTGCAATAATGCAGGCGGCGACAATAGCAATTACATTTTTCATTTTGATCTGTTTTAGATGTTGTATTCAATAGCTGTTTTAAATACTGGTCAAATATAATCTATAGATTACATTTTTCTCTTTCCGCGATTTTATCGTTTAGAGGATATGCCACCAGGCCTCAAAACACAAAGTTCCGGATCTTCACTGCAATACCCTGCGGTATCAGTGAAAACCTTGCGGCCATTTGAAAATGTAATCCTTTGAATAAATGCAAATAGCAATAAGCAATTTCATTATACCTGAGCATAACCGGTGGCCAATGACGTAAGAAAGCGTTTTCAACCGTTGGAGAATGGGTGTTATAAAGCACAAAAGCGATATGTATGCACATATCGCTTTCGTATTGTGTTTAGCTTAGACTACTCATTCATTACAATGAAATTAGTGTTCTGCTATTGTTCCAGTTTAATTTCGCCTATATCTGTTGCCTCGCCTTCCTTTACTTCCACACCATCTTTAGAGGCATTTTTGTAAGGAGCGTTGGCTTCAATGATTACCTGGTACATTCCCGGTTTGGCATCAGTTATTTCAAATGCACCGTTTGCAATATCAGCTTTGAGCGTATCGGTGCCTGAAATGGCCCATGCTCTAACAGCAGCATCCGGTGGACTAACTGTGCCTTTTACCGATCCGTTCGTAATCACATTGAATGCGAATAATCCTGCGGCAACTATACTTAATGCTGCCAATGTGAGCCTTGCTT
>NZ_DAOMOZ010000248.1:0-6286 GCF_035444585.1 Agriterribacter sp. | reverse complement strand
GTGAAATTCCAGTCTAATACCTTGTTCCATTTTTTTCTCCACGTAAAATTTTCAGCAATTTCGGCCCAGAAACTTTCAGGATCTTCAACACTTTTTTTGTACGCAGTCCTGTATGCGTCCATACTTTTTAGCTGATAGGGATAAGACATATAGCGATGCAATTTTAGTTCATATTCAGAAGAGCTAAATTAATCACATTCGGTTGAATAAAAATGAGACTGTAAAATTTTCTCCCTGCAAGCCGCGTTACCGCCATAAACAAAACTTCATTTCTGCAACAAATACTTTTCTATTGCAGCATCCAAAACCGTTTGCTGTAGCGGCTTTAAAGGTATGTTGCATTTTTATTTCCTGCATGCGCAACAGCAATGATATCCGGTTCACTTTATTTTTTCCTTTTGCTTGCATTGGCATGTTTAGTATATTCATTCCCTAATTTGCTTGCGTATAATGTCAACATCACCCAAAGGTATCTGGAAGATCATCGGCGCTTCTTCGGTAGGCACACTTATTGAATGGTACGATTTTTATATTTTCGGAAGTCTCGCCACGGTAATTGCCACTCAGTTTTTTCCCCAAACCAATCCAACCGCTGCCTTGTTATCAACGCTGGCAACTTTTGCGGCGGGCTTTATTGTAAGACCTTTTGGCGCACTGGTATTTGGGCGTTTGGGCGACCTCGTGGGGCGCAAGTACACGTTTTTGCTTACGCTTATTATTATGGGAGGCTCTACATTTGCCATCGGGCTTGTTCCGTCTTACGAAAGCATCGGGTTTGCAGCTCCTGTTATTGTTTTATTGCTGCGGCTGCTGCAGGGCCTTGCCCTGGGCGGCGAATATGGCGGAGCGGCTACTTACGTTGCCGAACATGCGCCACCCAATAAAAGAGGCTATTATACTTCGTGGATACAAACCACTGCTACCCTCGGGTTATTTGTTTCCCTGGGCGTGATATTGCTCGTAAGACACGGGTTAGACAGCGATGTAAATGTTTCTATTCAAAAATTTAACGACTGGGGCTGGCGCATACCCTTTTTGGTTTCTATAGTGCTGGTGGGCATTTCCGTTTATATCCGCTTAAAAATGAAGGAGTCGCCTTTGTTCGCCAGGATCAAGTCGGAAGGAAAAATATCCGCTAACCCGCTGAAAGAAAGTTTTGGCCATAAAACCAATCTTAAAATGGTTTTGCTGGCCCTGTTTGGCGCCACTATGGGGCAGGGCGTGGTATGGTACACCGGTCAGTTCTATGCACAAAGCTTTATTGAAACGGTTTGTAAAATAGATTTTGAGCAGTCGCGCACCATGCTCATCTGGGCTATCCTTTTTGCCACGCCTTTTTTTGTGGTATTCGGCTCCTGGAGCGACAGGGTGGGCAGAAAATGGATCATGCTGGCAGGCATGTTCCTGGCTATCGTGTTTTACCGGCCTATTTATCAGCAATTCCTCGATCTTTCCGATACAACCGTTTATCAAACACAAACACCGGCAAGCATAGGCGAACCCGTTGTTCATACCGATAAGATAAACGGGCAAACGATCATCACCACCAGCATAGTAAAAACTTTTAATAACGGCTTCGCTTACACGGAAAAAAGCCGCGATACGCTTTTTGCAGGCGCTTCCCAACCCGTGGCGGATGCTGCACCTGTATATACCGAGAAGAAGTTGCCAACGCCGGTTTACTGGCAATTTGTATTCCTGATCTTTGTGCAGGTCATTTTTGTTACCATGGTGTATGGGCCTATAGCCGCGTTCCTGGTGGAAATGTTCCCCACACGCATCCGCTATACGTCTATGTCATTGCCTTACCATATAGGCAATGGCGTGTTTGGAGGGTTAACACCTTTTATTGCTTTGCTGTTAACTACCATTAATACCGGCGACAAACTGGTAGGATTAATGTATCCTGTTATTGTTTCTTTTGTATGTCTTGTTATCGGGGCTGTTTATATCAGTAACAAAACAGATCCCGATGTAAGCGATTAAATAATAAAACTATTGTAATGAATCAATTGCGAAAATGGCTGGGGCTTATATGGATGCTGATGGGCCCGTTGTCGATGTTCTATCTTATTAAAACAGCTTTGCACCAGGTTGCCGTTCACCCCGTAACAGACACCAAAATACAATGGGCGGTATTTGTTGTGATATTTATACCGATAGCCATCGGCTTGTGCATATTTGGCTGGTATGCGTGGAAAGGCGAGTATAAAAGGCAAATGTAAAACGGAGTCCTTATTTTTGTTGCATGTCAATCCGGGTGAATAATCTTCATAAAGTTTATGGTGAGCAGAAAGCGCTGAACAATATATCATTTTCTGTAAACAAGGGCGAGATCGTTGGTTTTTTAGGCCCCAACGGTGCAGGCAAATCTACTACCATGAAAATTTTAACCGGCTACCTGAAGCAAACCGCCGGCGAAGCAATGGTTTGCGGACTGGATGTTGCCGCTCATCCCCTGGAAACAAAAAAGAAAATCGGTTACCTGCCCGAATCCAATCCTTTATATTATGACATGTATGTAAAAGAATACCTGGGGTTCATTGCAGGGGTGCATAAGCTCAGTAATAAAACCACTGCTTTAAAAGATGTTATTGAAATGGCAGGACTGGGCCCGGAGCAGAAGAAAAAGATCGGGCAGCTTTCAAAAGGATACAAGCAAAGGGTGGGACTGGCTGCCGCATTGATATACGACCCCGAAGTGCTTATTTTAGATGAACCCACCACAGGGCTGGACCCCAACCAGATCATCGAGATCAGGGAGGTAATAAAACAGCAGGGCAAAAATAAAACCGTTCTTTTTTCTTCCCATATACTACAGGAGGTTGAGGCCATATGCAACCGGGTAATTATTATCAATAAAGGAGAACTTGTGGCAGATGATACGGTAACAAACCTGCAGGCAGCCGGTGAGAACAGGCATCGCATCGTGGTTGAGTTTGCCACAGAAGTGAATATGGAATTGTTTACACGGATCCTTGAACCTGCGCAGGTGCAACAAACAAGCAGCACACGCTATCAACTGTTTGCAAAGGATCCCGGGCTGCTGCGCAGGCAATTGCAGGAACTTGCGCTGCAGCACGACCTGGATATTATTTCCATGCAAAGCGAAAGCCAGAGCCTCGAATCGGTATTTAAAGAATTAACGGGCAAAAGCGAATAATATCTGCGCAGTTATTTTTGCAGCAAAGATGAAAACCGTTTCTTTGCAAAAAAACAACCACACGTAAATCATTTTCTATGAGCTTCATATCAGATATTCATGCCAGACAAATTTTAGACAGCCGCGGAAATCCTACGGTAGAAGTAGATGTAATTACTGAAAATGGTTTGGTAGGCAGGGCTGCTGTTCCTTCGGGCGCCTCCACCGGCAGGCACGAAGCGGTAGAGCTGAGAGATGGTGATAAAAGCGTATACCAGGGTAAAGGTGTTTTAAAAGCAGTAAAAAATGTAAATGATGTTATAGCCGACCAGTTGATCGGCATTGATGTAACCAAACAGGCGCACATAGATAATCTTTTAATTAAAATTGACGGCACAGAAAATAAAGAGCGCCTGGGCGCCAATGCTACCCTGGCGGTTTCAATGGCCATTTCCAAAGCAGCAGCGCAGGAATGCAACCTGCCCCTGTACCGCTACCTGGGCGGAGTTAACGCTACTGTACTGCCGATGCCTTTAATGAATATTTTGAATGGCGGCGTGCATGCCGATAACAAGATAGATTTCCAGGAATTCATGATCATTCCTGTGGGAGCGGCTTCATTCAGCGAAGGATTGCGCTGGGGCGTGGAAGTGTTTCATCAGCTTAAATCGGTATTGAAGAAAAAAGGATACAGCACCAATGTGGGAGATGAAGGCGGTTTCGCACCCGATATCCAAAGCAACGATGAAGCCATTGAAACCGTGCTGCAGGCCATTGATGCAGCCGGTTATAAAGCAGGTGAGCAAATATCCATCGCTATGGATGCAGCCAGTACGGAAATGTTTGATGAAGGAAGCAAATCGTATAAATTTTACAAGAGCAGCGGTAAAACGATCAGCAGCGATGAAATGGTGGCTTACTGGAGCAACTGGGTAAAAAAATATCCTATTGTATCTATTGAAGACGGCATGGCGGAAGATGACTGGGACGGCTGGAAAAACCTCACGGATGAGATCGGCAAAAAATGCCAGTTGGTGGGTGACGACCTGTTTGTAACCAATGTTAAACGCCTGCAGGATGGCATTAACAAAGACATAGCCAACAGCATACTGATCAAGGTAAACCAGATAGGCACGGTTACCGAAACCATCAATGCCGTTCAACTGGCACAGGCAAGCGGCTATACTACCATTATGAGCCACCGCAGCGGGGAAACGGAAGACACTACCATTGCCGACCTGGCCGTTGCTTTAAATTGCGGGCAAATAAAAACAGGCAGCGCCTCCAGGACCGATCGCCTGGCCAAATACAATCAACTGATCCGTATTGAGGAAGCTTTGGGTGATAACGCGGTTTATCCGGATGGAAAGATTATTTTTGGAAAGGGATAGGGATGGTGAGAGGTGAATGGTGAGAAGTGAGACGCAGTTCCGATCGCTGATGGCTAATAGCCCCGAAGGCAAGCATACCGTTATGAAGAATTTTAAAAATATACCTGCCTGGCTAAAAAACAAATACAGCCTCAGCATGCTGGTATTTGTGGTGTGGCTTGTTTTTTTCGACCATAATGATCTGTTTGTGCAGATGGAAAGAACAAGCGAATTGAAGCAGCTTGAAAAAGGGAAAAGCTATTATACAGACCAGATACGGGAAATGAAAAAGGAGCTTTCGGAGCTTGACAATGATCCCGCTTCACTGGAAAAAGCAGCGAGGGAAAGATATATGATGAAAAAAGACAGCGAGGACATATTTATCATCGAAGAAAAATAATTTTACTAAATTTTTGTGCTTTTCACAATATTTGCTTTCCTGCCTCGTTTTAACAAAAGCAACTTTATCCCCGCCCCATTGACAAACATCTGGAAACACCACTGATCCGTATTGTCCCGAATATCCTAAAAACCGTATAATTGAGATTATTGTGACTTCTAAAATGAATGGCGCATGGATATTTTTACACCTGAAAACATGATACGATTCCTCTACAAAGAAACCTCAGCCGAAGAAACTGCTGCTATACAGCTTGCTTTGGATACGAACTGGATGTTGCGTGAGAAGTTTGAGATTCTTAAAAATGCAATTGAGGGTCTTAATACAATTCACCATTCCCCACGGCCATCTGTCATACAGTCGTTACTGAATTATGGCGGTGTAAACAAAGAGGTAGAACATCATTGACTTATTTTCAGTTAGTTAGCTTATTTTTGAGTGATCAGGAAAATTTCCAATGACACAAAAAGAAAGGTACAGCTATGTGCTGAAATGGTTCAGTGAACATGCACCCGATGCGGAAACCGAATTAATATATGATAACCCTTACCAGCTTTTGGTATCGGTTATTTTGTCGGCCCAATGTACCGATAAAAGGGTAAACCTCACTACCCCGGCTATTTTTGAAAAATATCCTTCTCCCGAAGTGCTTTCACAAGCGAGCTTTGATGAGCTTTTCCCTTATATAAAAAGCATTTCTTATCCCAACAACAAAACAAGGCATCTTATCGGCATGGCCAATATGCTGGTTGAGGAGTATAATGGTAAAGTTCCACTAACGGTTGAGGCACTTATGCAGTTGCCCGGCGTTGGCAGGAAAACGGCAAATGTTATTACTTCCGTTATAGATCGGCAGCCCAATATGGCAGTTGATACCCACGTTTTTCGCGTTGCTGCCAGGATCGGATTGACCCGCAATGCCAAAACACCTCTGGCAGCGGAAAAGCAGCTCATTAAAAACATTCCAACCGGGTTGATCCATAAAGCACATCACTGGCTCATATTACACGGCCGGTATATTTGCATTGCCCGTAAGCCCAAATGTGAACAATGCGGCTTACGCCCGGTTTGTAAATATTATCAGCAAATGCAACGAAGCGCGCAGATGGTGAAGCCGGAATCCGGAAATCCGGAGGGAATACAAGCATCAAGAACCAAATTACAAGAACCAAATAAAATACAAATTTTAAATCCGAAGCCGGGAGTACGAAATCCGAAGAAATACAACATTAAAATAAAAACTAAAAATTAAAAGAGAGAAAAATGAACAGTGGAAACAGGGGTGAGTTGTGAGTGGTGAGTTGTGAGTGGTGACGCACCTGATAGCTGACACCTGATACCTGATAGCCAACAATTCAACTAAATTATCACTCT
>NZ_DAOMOZ010000247.1:0-6303 GCF_035444585.1 Agriterribacter sp. | reverse complement strand
CGCCCAGGTCCTTTGTAGTAATATCGAATGCCCTGGAGGTAAAGGCTTTTTTAATGGATATGTCTATACTTCCCAGCCATGCACCATCCATGCGTACATGCGCTATTAGATTTCCGCCCGCATCCACTACTGCAATATTCATAGGCTGTCCTATCTCCGCTGCCTTTTGTTCGGCGGCAACAATGATTTCTTTTGCTTTTGCTAATGTAATGCTCATAATACGGTAAAATTTATATCGCCTGAAAATATTTTCAAAGCTACTGAACCTGTCTCCTCAATTTGTGAACGATCCTGCTTTAAAATAGAACTATACTCCTGTTTGCAGGTAACCCTGATTTTATATGATTATTAAAAAAATAAATGGTTTGGCACCGCAGGGAAGGCTTAATGTTGTAAATTCATAACACTTAGCATACCTTTTGCAACCACTGCTGCGTACCATTTACCAGGGGTTGATCCAAAATGTTTTTTATGGAACATATCTGTTTGTTAAACCCGATCAATCTAAGCGATAATACAGTGCTGGAAAGCAGGGTAGAGCACCGTCGTGTTTTTAACCTCAAACATTGTGAGCTCAATATTTTTGAAACCTGCCATCCTTGTTGCAACGTGTCATTATCGCACAACGGACTGGTTATTTCAAGTATGATGAGAGGAAAAAAAAGAATGTCTTTATCTTCAGCAAAAGCATTCGATTTTTTGCCCGGCGAAACCGTAATCCTTCCTGAAGGCGTTTCCATGAAAGTTGATTTTCCCGAAGCGGATGAAAAGCATCCTGTACAATGCATTACTTTGGTTTTGGAATGGGATATGGTGTACCGGACATTGAATTTTTTAAATGAAGCCTACCCTAATAAAGAATCGCCCTTCGAATGGAAGCTGAATTTTAGTCGGTATCATTTCAAAAATAACCGGGAGCTGGCGCAAAGCCTTAACAAGCTTACCAGTATCAGTATGGAGGATAATATGGCAAAGGATGCATTAGCGGATCTGTCGCTTAAAATACTGTTGCTGCGCGTTATACAAACGCAAAATCTTGCTGCTCCCGCTCCTGTCCGCGATCATAGATTTGGACCGGTTATTCATTACATCAAAAAAAATTTATCGGAAAAGCTGAATATAAAAACACTTGCACGGGAAGCCTGTATGAGCCAGTCCGCATTCTTTCATTCATTCCGTGAAAATTTCGGACTTAGTCCGCTTGAGTATATACTTAAGGAACGTATTAACCTTGCAAAAAACATTCTGGTAAATTCTGCAGTAAGCATTTCGGAAGCCTGCTATCAGTCGGGGTTCAACAATCTGAACCATTTCATAAAACTATTTAAACGTATTGAAGGGGTCACTCCGAAAGAATACCGCAACAAATAAGGCGATAGCATACATTTTTTAATAGCGGTTATTTACCTGACCCTGCTTTTGGGGCCGGGAAGCTTTTGAGGCATTATATATCTTCTTCCACAGCGATTCAACTATCCACAGCACCAGCATGGCAATGGCTGCTCCCAGCAAAGTGTCAAGCACCCTTCCCTGCATCGTTACGGATATATTGGCATTAGGCCCGATGGTGGTATTGGTTAATGCCAATGGTGTAATGAAGATGAGGGCCAGCACATAGTTGCGGGTTACCACCACTTCGGTAGCAAACTGCAGCGCCATAATGATCAGAACGAGCAGGAAGCCGGTAGGATTTACAAAAAGGAGCGCTTCAAATAATACAATGCCCAAAAGTGTTCCCAATACGCGCTGGATGGCTCTTACCGTAGTAAGCCGGCGGTCTTTGGCCGCCTGCAGTATTGCCACTGCTGCGATCACCACCCAGTAAGCACGGTGCGCTGCAAGAGGACTGGCTGCAAGTTTGGCTACCATAACGGCCGCAACAATGCGCGCAGTGATCACCCGCCCGGTTTTGTCTAAACGGATGCGTAACGAGAGCGGCGGAAGTGCGGCTGCAGGATTACGCAGGAACGGCAGAGCCTGCATGGCCATAACTGCAAGGTAGGCAAGAATGGACCCCAGGGCAACGAGCATTGGAACAGTATAGCCCGCAACGGCTGCCCCGCCTGAACTAACGGGGGCGGCTAAGTGGCTGCTTACGGCTGCTACAAGGATGAACATGATGGGGCCGGGCGGACCAAGTCTGCTGCCCATTGTAAAAATACAGGCAACTGCTGCTACCACTACAAGTGCAGCCATGCTGAGCCACGCATTGCCCGAACAAAGCACACCTATAGCAGATGCCGCCACCAGTCCTGCCGCCACCAGGGGAAGTGCAAGCATGCGTTCGCGTGTGCTTCTCGCCGCGCAATAAAGCGCGGTGAAACCACCCAGTGAGGCCATTAATCCGAGCGACTGGTTCCCAAGGAAAGTAAACAGTGCAACCGGCAAACCCATGGCAAATCCTGCCTGCACCCCCACAGCCCAGCGCCAGGGCCCTTTGTTGAGCGCCGCTACCTGCTGGGCCGTGTGGCCCATTCTTTTGATATGATGCCTGACATTTCGTTTTTTCATTGTTCGGCAGCCGTGCTGATCATTTTACCGGCTTCATAACAGTGAGTCTGCTATATTCCTGTGAAGATCGCGGCCCGTAGGGAATAATTAATGAAATTACATAAATTAAAGAATGCTTATATTCCCGGATAGCATATCATCGTGCAAATAAATATATGAACTGGTTGCTCATTGCAGAAATTGTTTACTTCATCATCCTGGTGATGGTTTGCCTGCGCATTATTTATGATACCCGCAGCACTACCAAAACCCTGGCCTATCTGCTGCTGGCTATCTTCGTTCCGTTTGGGGGAATGCTTTTCTACTTTTCTTTCGGCATCAACTACCGCAAAAGAAAGATGTACAGTAAAAAGTTAACGGCTGATGATGATCTATCTGCTAAATTGCGCGAAGATGTATTCAGGTATTCGAAACATACATTCGAACATAGTGATCCGGAAGTGCAGAGCAACCGCGAACTGGCCCTTATGCTGGTAAAAGACAGCCTTAGCCCGCTAACAGCCGGTAACGAAGTGAAATTGCTGGTGAATGGTGAGCAAAAATTCCCTGAAGTGCTGGATGCTATCCAACGGGCCCGGAACCACATTCATATAGAGTACTATATTTATGAAGATGATAAAACGGGGAACGCAATAGCCGATGCGTTGATCCGCAAGGCCGGGGAAGGGGTAACAGTACGTTTTATTTATGATGATTTTGGCAGCCGTGCCATTCGTAAAAAGCTGGTGCGCCGTTTAAAGGCAGCAGGAGTGCATGCATTTCCTTTTCATAAGATCCTTTTTATAGCATTGGCCAACCGGCTCAATTACCGCAATCACCGTAAAATAATAGTGATAGACGGGGGCACTGCTTTTGTGGGGGGCATTAACGTAAGCGACAGGTACATCAACGCTGCCGGGCAACCCAATGCGCTTTTCTGGCGCGATACACATTTGCGTATTGACGGTCCGGGCGCGTTGTACCTGCAGTATCTTTTTTTATGCGACTGGAATTTTTGCGCGAGCCATAAACTGCAGCCTGATGCTTTGTTTTTCCCCCGGCCTTCGGCTCACCCGTTTAAAGATAGCAAAGTGGTGCAGATAGCGGCGAGCGGACCGGATTCAGATACACCCACTGTTTTGTTTTCTTTGCTGCAGGCCATCAACCTGGCTGCAAAAGAGATATTGATCACTACCCCTTATTTCATTCCCGGCGAAAGTTTACTGGATGCATTGATGGTGGCAGCGCTGGGAGGCGTTTCCGTGAAATTGCTTGTGCCGGGAATATCGGATTCCGTACTGGTAAATGCGGCCGCCCGGTCTTATTATGACGACCTGCTGAAAGCGGGTGTTGAAATTTATCTGTACAAAAAAGGATTTGTTCATGCTAAAACATTGGTTTCAGATAAAAAGATCGCAATAGTAGGAACGGCGAATATGGATTACCGGAGCTTCGATCTGAACTTTGAAGTAAACGCGATCGTATACGACAGTGGAGTGGCCGGTGAACTTGCGGGTGTTTTTTATGAAGATATTTTAACTGCCGAAAAAATTGACCCGGTGGCATGGGAAAACCGCCCGCTATGGAAACAAATGTTTGAAAAGACAGCGCGGCTCGTATCGCCGCTGTTGTAAGATCAGTTAACAGCTTTTTTTGCATCCCTGTCCTTTGCCGCTCCCTGGCGGAAATATTCATCCGCGGAAAATACACCGCTTCCTTTTATGGCAAATAAAATAAGCAGGAGCAGTGTGATAAGAGACAGGAAAAATTCAAATTTATTTTCACCCATACTTTGAATATTCACGAAAAATACGGCCACGATAAGAACGGGAATTTGAATAACCGAGGCTATTCTTGTAAAAAGCCCTATAAATATAAAAAAGCCGCATAACAGTCCAAGATAGGTGATCACCAGTGCCAGTGCTTCCGCGTTGGCCGAAAAAACACCAACTCCCGTATGCTCAATCAACGTTTGGGCAATGGCGGTATCGCGAATAAAATTGAAAGACTTCCAGAATAAGATCAAACCCAGGGCAGTCCTGAGAATAGTGAGCACAGTGGGCTGTCTGCTGTTGAGTTTTACTGTAGTAACGGGTTCACTCATAGTCTAAATTTTACTTTTTTGAATGCAACATTTAAGATCGTATTATTTCATTTCCGTAAATATAGCCAAGTATATCAAAAAAATATTGATTTTACTTAAGTCTTTGTTTTTTCCCCGTTAGATATTTCACCAGTTCAATACAAAGCAAACAACCAAGCGTAACAATAAGAATATCACTCACAACGGTCCATCCCAAGGCTTTTGTTTTGAAGATGGGATGTAAAAAAGGAACATACAGGATCAGCAGTTGTAAAGCAACGGTGAGTGCGATGGCTCCCCACATGCCCCTGTTGGCAAATAAACCGCCGGTGAACATGGAATGGTATACAGATCGCACAGATAGCGCATTGGCCAGCTGAACAAAACACAAGGTGGTAAATACAGCGGTTTGCTGCGTTCGCACATCATAGCCCTGTTGTGCCACCCACCATTGAACAAAGATGGCTGCAATGGCCAGTATGCCCCCTGTGAACAGTATCCTGGATATCAACCCGCCGGCAAACAAATTTTCTTTGGGCGGGCGTGGAGGGCGGTTCATGATATCTTTTTCCCCGGGCTCTGCAACCAGCGCCAGTCCGGGTAAACCGTCGGTTACCAGGTTGATCCAAAGGATATGAATGGGAAGCAGGGGAATAGCCAGGCCCAGTAGGGGAGCAAAAAAAATGGTCAGTATTTCACCCAGGTTACAGGAAAGCACATATACGATAAATTTTTTGATATTCTCATAGATCCTTCTGCCTTCCTTCACTGCTTTAACGATCGTAGCAAAATTATCATCCAGTAAAATCATATCTGCGGCTTCCTTCGATACATCCGTGCCTGTTATGCCCATGGCCACGCCAATATCCGCCTGTTTCAGTGAAGGTGCATCATTCACGCCATCGCCGGTCATGGCCACGAATTCACCGTTGGTTTGCAGCGCCTTTACAATATTTAATTTTTGTTCGGGCGTTACCCGTGCGTATACTACTGTGTTTTTTATTTCTTTGCCGAATTGCCCTGCTGTGAGCTTTTCCAGCTCGGCGCCGGTTTTTACACTTCCTTCTCCTTTTTCGGCCAATTGCAGGCGTTCGGCTATAGCCCGGGCTGTGAGGGGCTGGTCGCCTGTGATCATCACCGATTTAATGCCCGCGGTTTTACATTGTTTAATGGCTTCAACCACTTCTTCCCTCGGAGGATCTATCATTGCCGTCATACCCAGAAAATCGAGGTCCGATTCAATGCCGGTTTGGATATCGGAGGGCTCCCGGTCAAATACTTTATATGCGAAAAACAAAACCCGCAGGCCTTCAGCGGCCCATTCACGGTTGACATCCAGCCATTCCGGGATCTGATCTTTATATTGTTCCGACAGTGCTTCCGTTATTTTTCCGGGAGCGCCTTTCACAAACAAAACCCGTTTGTTCTGGTAGTTGTGCAAAGTGCTCATGCGCATTCTCACAGAATCGAAAGGCAGTTTTTTCAGCAGCGGAAATATTGCATCCGCTTCCGCTTTGGAATGACCTTTTTCCAAAGCATACTTCACCAGCGCGGTTTCTGTTGAATCGCCCAGCAATCCTTCCTCTTTCGAAAACCGTACTTCATTATTTAATATCATGGCATAATTCAGCCAGTCTTCCTTGCCGGGCACAGCCTGCAGCTTTTCTACCGTCATTATATTTTGGGTAAGCGTTCCGGTTTTATCGCTGCAGATATAGGTAACGGAACCG
>NZ_DAOMOZ010000246.1:0-6424 GCF_035444585.1 Agriterribacter sp. | reverse complement strand
CCAGGGTAAATTTATCTGTTTGGTTGTTCCTTTTGTACTTATCAATGTTAACGAGGGGGTTGCCGTCGCTGGCATCGCGCCCTAAGATAAATTCTCCATCGGCATTGGTGCCCCGCATGGTAGGGGGAGCCGAGAGCATGCGGCCCCAGTAATTGCCTTCGCCATTTTGCAGCGACTGATCACGCCAGTTGGCTTTGTTGAACTGCAGGCTGCTTTCAGACTTCAGCCAGTCTTTTATTTTATAATCGCCGTTGAGCGTAAAGGTTAAACGCCTGTAAAATGTTTTGAGCGACAAGCCGCCTTCATCATAATAGCCGAGGTTGGCAAAATAGGCGCCGCGATCATTGCCGCCGCTCATGCCTATATTGTATTCCTGCACAGTGGCTTTTTTATATAAGCCATAGTCGCCGTAATTAAAATCTTTATAAATCAGATCGGCGTAGGTTCCGGCAGGATCATAATTCCCGGTTAATGGGTTGGTTGGTACGGCATCCTTCATCTGTTTCCAGCCCGGCTGGCCAAGCAGCTCACGGTTGGTTTCATTTAAGCGCATTACGCTCCATATGGCCCTGTTATCGTAATTACCATCCAGAATATCGCCGGTTACCGGGTCTTTGTATAAATTACCGGTTGCCCTGGGACCTACTCCGGAAAGCGCCGTGTTGGAATTAACCGTACCGAATGTACCGTTAATAATAGCCTGCGCCACACCCATGCGGCTCCATTTGATATAATCCTCTGCGCTCAGGAAGTTGTATGGAATATTCAGATAACTGGTTCCTCTCTTCACATCTATGTTAATGGAAGACTGCCCGGCTTTTCCTCTTTTAGACGTAATGAGGATTACACCATTGCTGGCGCGGGCGCCGTAAATAGCCGTGGCGGAAGCATCTTTCAGCACTTCCATGCTCGCAATATCTTCGGGATTGATATCACTTAAAGAACCCCGCACCTGCCCGTCCATCAATATTAAAGGGCTCCCGGAACCATCGAAGTTGGTGCCACCCCTCAACACGATCGCCGGTAATGAGCCCGGCCTTCCCGTGCCTGTAGCTACTCTCAATCCCGGAATGGTTCCGGCCAAAGCCTGTGCGGGGTTGGAACGCAGCCCGGACTCTAAAACTTTATTGTCGAGCCTGGAAATGGAAGAAGTGATCTTGGATCGCTTAGCGGTACCGTAGCCTACAACTACCACTTCATCCAGTTTGGATGATTCGGCTGTTGTTAAAACGATCATAACCGTAGCGTCAGTACCAACGGTGTGCTCCGTGCTGTTGAAGCCTACTGAGCTGATGACGAGGATATCGCCTTCGGCAGCATCTAATGTAAAATTGCCGTCGGCGTCTGTTGAAACGCCGGTAGCCTTGCCTTTAACAGTAATGCTTACGCCTGCCAGGGACGTTCCCTGTTCTGAAATAACCTGTCCCGAAACCTTTTTGCTCTGCGCCTGGCCCAACAGCGCAAAGCAGATACAGGTTATAAATAATAAGCCTGCTTTTAAATTAAATTTTCGCATACAGCAGTTTTTTAAAATTTTTTTTATATTTGTATTATGTATGACATAATAAAGGTAGAAAGATTTTTATATAACCAAAACTTTTTGATGATTTTTTTTTATACCGGACAAAAATCGTTATGAGGCAAAGCGTTTCGAAGCGTATTTGCCGGCAAATAAGGAAAGCCGGAATATTTTTTCAAAAAATGCAGAGCTAAAAAATAAGATACATTTGTTTCCATATTAAGTTGCATATATTATGACTGTAGCCACGCTAAAAGAAAGTTTTAAATCGGTAGATACCAGCAGTTTGGTAGACAGGGTGGAAGCCAACCTGGTAGAATTACTGCAGCAACGTAAGCTGAAGGTGGGCGATTCCATACCCAAGGAGCTTGAACTGGCGGAAACCCTGGGCGTAAGCCGTACTGTTATAAGGGAAGCTTTGCTGCGTTTGCGGATGATGGGACTGATTGAATCCAAAAAAAAGAAAGGTGCGGTTATTACCAGTCCCGACCTGTTTGGCATTATGAGCAAAAGCATGAACCCTCATGTGCTTGACCAGGAAACCCTGAAGGGGATGTTTGAGATCCGGCTGGCCCTGGAGATCGGTATGGCCGACTTTATTTTTCAGCGGATCACGCCGGAGGATATCCGGGAATTGAAAAAAATTGTAAGCAAAGAACCAAAGATAACCGACCATCACCTGTTTAATATAGAACATGAGATCGCTTTTCACGGAAAGCTGTATGAGATCACCGGCAATGAAACCATGAAGAAGTTCCAGAAAATGCTGCTGCCGGTTTTTGATTATGTGCATAAAAGCGGGCTGCTGAAAAAGCAAACGCATCTCAAAACATTTGTTTCGCACAAAGGACTGGTGGATATTCTTGAAAAGGGTACCCCCGAATTGTTCCGCAATGCCATGCGACAGCATTTGGAAAATCATTTTGCGCGGATATTTGAGTGAGCATTGTTGCAGGGCATCAGTTTTCGGCTACCTGTTTCCGCACATTATTGAACAACCTTTCCAGCAGTCTCATTTTAGCCGTTACAATATCGGCTTGCACAGTAAGCCCTGAATGATATTGAATTTGTTTTTTATAATTGGTTTGTAATCCTTCCGGCAAAGCTATTTTAGCCAGGTAACCGTTGTCTGTTGGCATATTACTAATAAAGGTGATCCTGCCCTTTACTGAGCCGAATTCGCTATACGGATAAGCAGGAAACTTTAATAATACGTTCTGTCCGATTATTACTTTTCCGAAATTTTATTGCGGCACAGTTGCCTCAATAGTATACCTCCCCCGTCAAAATGAATCAGGATTTTTAGAAAGCCACTCCATCACTGCAATCAAACTGGGAAAAAATTCCGGAAAATGCTGCCGCCGGTTTTGTCGTGGAATTGTAAAATAATTGCCATTTTTGAAATATTTGAGTTAGATCATGATACCTGATGATCAGCATCATTATTATTGTTTGTATTAAAGCGTAAGTTTGAAGTAAAGCCTTCGTTATGCAAACTGATATTTCTACATCCATTCGTGAGCTGCACAAAGAAAAGCGGCAATGGCCGGCAGTATCCATTATCATGCCCTTTGAACCTGTTATCCGCAGGGATGACCTGGTAGTGCGGCTTCAGAAAGCGATGAAGAAAGTGGAGTGGGAGATGGGCATAGGGTACGATGAGGACCTGGCCGAGCTGGTAATGCTGAAATTAAGAACCATCGTAAAAAACCTCAACTTCAACACCTTTAAAAAAAGCATCGCTATTTACGTTTCACCTGTATTTGAAAAGGTGATGTACCTGAATATGCCGGTAAGTGAAACCATTGCCGTTAATGAATCCTTTTTTATAAGAGACATTGTTCATGCCAAAAAAGAAATACCAGCTTATTTTGTGCTGGCGCTGAGTGAAAAGTGGAGCACGGTATACGAAGGGAATGTTGCGGAACTTGTTAAAATAAAGTCCAACGGGGCAGGGAATGTGCCCGGTTCAAGATATACTGCAACCACTGAAAAAACTGCGGATGGTGCTGTGCTTTTTACAAAACAATTCCTGCAGCATACCGATGAAGGACTTTCCATCCTGCTGGCGGCCATGCCTTTGCCTGTTCTGGTTGTTGGCAACAAAAAAGTGCTGGATCGTTTTAAGGCTTTAACGGTAAACGGTAAAAACATCGTGGAGTATATTGAAAGCAGCCGTGGAAAAGCTGCTGAGGCGGCGTTGTTTAACAGTATTTATCCTTATATAGCAGACTGGGATAAGATCAGGATTAAGCATTTGTACCACCAGTTGGAAAAAGCGGCAATAGAAGAGAATTTGGTGTATGGTATAGGCGGCGTGCAGTTGAGCGCTGCGCAACACAGAAGCAGACTTTTGATTGTAGATAAAAATTTTATACAAAACCCCGGTCAATACGAAACGGAAGACAACAACGCTATTGTGCAGTACCGGTATAATAAATTTTCGTGTGTGTCGCATGTCATTGATGAGATCATAGGGAATGTGCTGGAAAATGGCGGTGATATTGAAGTGGTGGACGAAGATATGCTGGGTGGAAAACCTGTAGCGCTGGTGAAGAACAGACATATATGTATATAGCATATGCTTTAAGCTCTAAATAAGACCAGCATGAAAAAAATAATTGCGGCATTTGACGGACTGAAGTTTTCCAAAAGTACCCGTGATTACGCTATTCAGATTGCCAGAGAGAACAATGCGCATCTGGTGGGTGTTTTTTTGGATGACCCGTATTATCAGAGTTATAAGGTATATGATCTGATAGGGGACGAAGGCGGGGTATCTCCTGAAAAGCAAAAGTCCTTTCTGGCGGCAGATGCCAAAACCAGGGATGAAGCGGTGGCTGGTTTTGAATTGGCCTGCAAAAGGGCGGGACTTGCATACACCGTTCGCCGCAATAAGGAAATTGCAACCCAGGGGCTGCTGCAGGAAAGCATTTATGCGGATCTGTTGGTGATCAGCGGCTATGAAACATTTACCAACCGCAGCGAACAGGCCCCCACCGGGTTTGTGAGGGATATTTTATCGGCTGTTCAATGCCCGGTGCTGGTGGTTCCCGCACATTATAAACCATTAAGCAAGCTCATTTTATTGTTCGACGGTGAGCCTTCTTCCGTTCATGCCATTAAAATGTTCAGCTATATGCTGCCGGCGTTAAAAGAACACCCTGCCAAAGTATTGTCGGTAAAGCCCATGAGCCAGTCGCTGCATTTGCCGGACAATAAATTAATGAAAGAATTCATGAAACGGCATTTTCCCAAAGCGGCATATAAAGTAATGAAAGGCATACCCGAAACAGAGATCGTTAATTTTCTGAAGCAGGAGAAGGAATCACCACTTGTAGTGCTGGGTGCTTACCGCCGGGGCATGGTATCGCGTTGGTTCAGACCAAGTATGGCCGATGTGTTGATAAGAGAATTAAAGGTGCCTGTGTTTATCGCGCACAATTGAGGAAAGGGGTGAGGGTGAGGGTTCAGGTTGCAGGGAAGTTTCGTGTTTATCGTTTGTGATTTATAGTTTATCGTTGGACTCCGCTTCGGATTTCGAATTTTTGACTTCGGATTTGGGTTTTATCCGCCCTGCGGACAAGCCTGCCTGTAGGTAGGCAAGTTTGTTTCTTGTTATTGGGTTCTTTCCGGGGCTTGCGTCCGGATACGGTGCTGACCCTCCTTCGTCGGGTACCGACCGCGTTTCCAAATTTCGAATTTCAGGCTTATGTTTTGCTTCTTTTACAGCTATCAATACATTTGCAAAGGATAGTGTATTGGTAACCGTAAACTGCTACGCGGCATTGCATATTTGAAATGGATTCTATTACGCATATAGCGCTTGGCGCCTGTGTGGGCGAGGCTTTTTTTGGAAGGGGGTTCGGCAAAAAAGCGATGTTGTGGGGCGCATTGGCCCAAAGCGCTCCCGATATAGATTTCCTGGGCGCCTTTTGGTTAAGCACAGATGAAAACCTGCTTGCCCACAGGGGTTTTACGCATTCCATATTGTTTGCTTTACTGGTGGCGCCGGTACTGGCATTAGCAGCCGAGAAGATCCATCGTCCGCACAATATCCGTTTCAGCAAATGGCTGATCTTTTTTCTTGCCGAGGTGTTGTTGCACCTGCTGCTCGACGGTTTTAACAATTATGGCGTGGGCTGGTTTGAGCCTTTCAGCCATCATCGTTTTTCTTTTAATGCCATTTATGTTGCCGATCCCTTTTTCTCCGTTTGGGCAGGCATTGCCATAGTAATGCTGTTCATTTTACACAGCTATCATCCCCGGCGAAGGTTTTGGTGGAGGTTCGGGGTATTTATTCCTTTCCTTTATCTTGGCTGGTGTACAATCAATAAAATAAAGATCAACAGCGATGTAAAGGAAATTTTGCATCAGCAACAGGTTCCTTATACCAGGTATTTTTCTACACCTACGCCTTTTAATAATTTGCTGTGGTATGTAGTGGCAGGCAACGATAGCGGCTACCATGTTGGTTTCCGTTCTATACTGGATCGTAAAAAGCAGATCGGCTTCCGGTATTTTCCCCGCAATGATTCCTTATTGCAGTCTGTAGCCGATCATGAAGAAGTGCAGCACCTTATCCGTTTTTCGCAACAGTTTTATACGGCAGAGCTATGGGGCGACACGCTGGTATTCAATGACCTGCGGTTTGGGCAAATGAAGGGATGGCAGGACCCCGGAGGAAAATTTGTATTTCATTATATAGTCAATCACCCCGAAGACAATACCCTCGTGGTACAGCGCGGGCGCTTTACCGGCTGGAATAAAACAGTAGCAAGGTCTTTTATACGAAGAATAGGGGGGAGGGGGAAGTGAGAGGTGAGAGGTGAGAGGTGAGAAGTGAAAACTTGTGCATGCCTAAAATAGGTTGACAAAAAACAGTCACTTATTATGAGGCAAAGT
>NZ_DAOMOZ010000245.1:0-6562 GCF_035444585.1 Agriterribacter sp. | reverse complement strand
TGAATGCTATTTTGTATGACAAGATAAAAATTGCAGATGCCGTAAATGTAGAAGTGATCACACTGGCGGAATCTGTAAAAGGTTATAAGGACTTTGATAAAGGCGCTGCCAAAAAATTTGTTATTGACCCTCATGGATTAATTCCCAATTAACAATAATATATAGCTTATAGATCAGGTACTAAATTCACCCCCCGGTGAATGCTGATGCAATGCTCTTTTTATCAAAAAAGGCACGCTGCATTTGCATTGCTTTTGCTTTGCTTCATGTACACAGTGGAGACACTGCCCACGGCAGGCCGCTTTTGAATAAAGCAGCAATATCATAAACAATGTTACCCGAATATGAACATTGTATTTTCATTTTATTGTTTTCTCATCAAGCGTTCCGGTTCATGCTTTTTTACAGCATTTCCCTTCCCCCTTATTTATCGCAAAAACAAAAGGGATGACTGAAAGTTAATATTTCCTTCACCTGCACTTCATACCCGTTTGTTTAATTTTGACTATTGTAAAACATCCGCAAAAAAGCAGAATTAATTAATACACGAACGCATATGCAGTTATCCATACGGTCTTCGCCTGCAGAAGGTGTCAAATGTATTTCTTTATCAGATGGTTATGAAGCCAGTGCCAGCCGTATACGGTTTCACTTAAAGAGGCCGGCACTATTGGATGAAAACACATATAGCTTACCGGTTTTTGCTAACAAAAAAATAACCTTGAAGTAAATGTTGTCATTGCTATATTGAGTGGAACAATTTCTGTACGGAACTGATAAGGTTTACATTATGATTACCATTATTATCGCGCTTATTGGAGCTGTTTCGCTTATTGTTTTTTTAATTCGAAAAAACAACAGAGACAGAAAGAAGCTTTTATCCCCGAAATCAATGGATAAAGTAGAAGAACAAAAAATGGAAAAGCAAAGACGACGGAACAAATTATAAGGCAGATCCGGTATTATATGTTCTGTCTGCGCAGGAATTTTGCATGACCGGAACAAAGCCATACTCAACTTTCACCCATCATTACAGCACCGGTTATTTCCATCCACCACCCAGTGAGCGGTAAAGATTTACCACGGCCTGCAATTGCTGCAAATGATCATTCACTCCTCCCAATTCGGCCTGCAGCAGGCTTTGACGCGCCGTTATAATTTCCGTATAATTGGCAAACCCGTTTTCCAAAAGTTCCTGCGAATAATCAACCGAGTTACGCAACGCCATCATTTGTTTGGAACGGATATTTATTTTATCTACCGCCGTTTCGTATAACGATATTGCATCCGATACTTCCCGTCCGGCATTGAGCAAAATATTTTGAAAGCCCAGCAAAGCCTCCTGCTGCTGCGCCTTGGCCACTTCAAGCCGGGTTTTATTGACCCGCCGGTTAAAAATGGGTTGGGTTAAACCGGCACCAATACTTGCCGCAAACGAGGCAGGGTCAAACAGGGTTTCCAATGAAAGCGCAGAAAGTCCTGCTGAACCGGTAATGTTTAAAGAGGGATAAAAATAAGTGCGGGCTACATTGGTGAGTTCAAAATAATACCTGAAGTTGAGTTCCGCTTCCTGCACATCGGGCCTATTGGCCAATAATTGTGCCGGAACACCGGTTTGCAAAAGCGATGCTACCTCCTGGCTTTCCAGATCACCGCGGTAAATGGCTGAAGGGGCCGACCCCAGCAGGATGCTTAAAGCATTTTCCGTTTCTTTTATACTTTGCTTCAGATCGGGAAGCGTTACTTCGACGGCATAACGCTGCGCTTCACTTTGCACTACCGCGGCTTCGGTTACCCGCGCTGATTCTTTTAATAACCGCATGGTTTGAACGGTAGTATCCCAGTTGCTCACCGTTTGCCGTATGATATCCAACTGCTGATCCAGGGCCATCAAAGAATAGTAATAGGTGGCAATATCCGCCACCAAACGCGTTTGCACGCCCCTGGCTGCCGCTTCTGTTTGCAAAAGGCTGGCCAGACTTGCCTTTTTGCTGCTCTTCAATTTGCCCCATATATCTGCTTCCCACGATGAAGCAATACCCAGCTCATATTGTGTTGCGCTGTTCCGCATCCCTAAGCCCTGTGCATCCGACAGCCGGGCTGCTGAAAAGCCCGCATTGGCATCAAAGGAAGGCAAAAAAGCGGCTTTGCTCTGGCTGTAATATGCCCGCGCCTGCTGTATACGGGTATACGCGATCTGCAGATCAGGATTGCGGCTAAGCCCCTCCGAGATAAGTCTTTGCAGTATGGTATCCGTAAAAAGCTCTGTCCATTTCAAATCCGCTGCGGTGGTGGTATCTTCCGTACTTTGCCCCCTGTAAAGGTTCGTGGCCGCCAACTCCGGCGCCTCATAAGGCTGTGTTACCTTACAGGCCGCCATTGTAAAAGCGGCTGCAACTATAAGAAATATATATTTAAAAATCTTTGAGGTCATATGCTCCTTATTAAAAAACATGAATTTTTTACACATCCTGCTTAACTGTGGGCTGAGGTTAGACTATCGGTTTTGGCGGACCACTTATTTTTTCCTGCAGTAACTGGAATACCACGAACAATACAGGAATTACAAATATGCCCAATACTGTTCCTATCAGCATACCCCCCACTGCACCGGTACCTATGGACCGGTTGCCGGTTGCGCCCGCGCCCGTTGCCACCATTAACGGAAGCAACCCGAAAATAAAAGCAAAGGATGTCATCAGTATGGGCCGCAGGCGGGCTTCCGCTCCCTGTATGGCTGCTTCAACCACCGGCATGCCCTGCCGCCTTCGATCCAATGCAAATTCTACAATGAGGATGGCATTTTTTGCCAGTAGCCCTACCAGCATGATCAATGTGATCTGCAGGTAAATATTATTGCTGATACCAAAGAGCTTTGCAAAGAGGAAAGCCCCTGCAAGCCCTATGGGCAGCGACAATAAGATAGAAAAAGGTAAAATATAACTCCCATACTGGGCACTAAGAAGCAAGTAAACAAATAAGATCACCAGCATAAAAATAAATACTGTTTGTGCGCCTGCCGACAGTTCTTCACGCGTCATTCCCGAATACTCATAGCCGTAACCCGCCGGCAATATTTGTGTTGCCGTTTCTTCTATCGCCGCTATGGCATCACCGGAACTGTAGCCCGTATTAGGTGATCCGGTAATGCTCATGGAAGTATACAGATTGAAGCGGGAGATAGATTGCGGTCCATATACTTTTTCCAGTGTGATAAAACCCGTAATAGGCGCCATGACCCCTTTATTGTTTCTCACATATATATTATTCAGACTTTCGGGGTTGGCCCTGAATTCCGGTTCGGCCTGGTACATTACCCTGAACTGTTTACCAAACTGGTTAAAATTGGAAGCATATACGCCTCCATAGTAACCCTGCAATGTATTGAGAATATCATTTGTTGAAAGCCCCGCTTCTTTTGCCCTGGCCACATTCACATCTACCTGGTATTGCGGGAAATTGGGATTGAAAGAAGTGGTGGCATATTGAATCTCGGATCTTTCATTCAACGCTGTAAGAAAATCGGTACTCACCTTATAAAAGCTGGCTATATCTTTCCCTGTACGGTCCTGGAGCTCAAAAGAAAAACCACCGGAAATACCGAAGCCCTGCAATGTAGGCGGCGAAAAAAACACTACCCTCGCATCCCGGATATTGCTGGTTTTGGCGAACAGTTGCCCTATGAGCGATTGCACATCCTGCCCTTTCCCTTTACGTTCCGCCCAGGGCTTCAACCGCATGATCACCATGCCATAGTTGCTCCCGGCCCCGCTGATCATACCCCTGCCGTTGATCTTTAAAATGTTTTCAACTTCAGGTATGCTTTTCGCCAACCGCTCCACTTCATCGGTTATTGCGGCTGTTCTTTCGGTGGATGCAGAGGGCGGCAAAGCGATATCCGCCATAATGGAACCCATATCCTCATTAGGTACAAACGCGGTGGGAGTGGTTTTCATAAGCAAATAAAACAACCCCGAAAAAACGGCTATTCCTGTCCATGCGATCCATTTTTTTTTGATCAGGAAGGAAACAGCCCTCTCGTATTTCTTTTTTGTGGCATCGAAGCCAGCATTAAACGCGGTATAAAAACGCTGCAAAAGGGTTTTCTTATGCCCGTTTTCCTTATCCGGTTTGAGAAATATGGCACACAATGCGGGGCTTAATGTTAACGCATTAACAGCAGAAAGAATAATAGCGATAGCCAGCGTTAAACCAAACTGTTTGTAAAAAACCCCGGCAGATCCGGTGATAAAACTTACGGGTACAAACACGGCTGCCATTACAAGGGTTATAGAAATAATGGCTCCCGTAATTTCACTCATAGCATCTTTAGAAGCTGCAACGGCCGATGTGTAACCCTGATCAAGCTTGGCGTGCGCTGCCTCTACCACCACAATAGCGTCATCCACTACAATACCAATAGCCAATACAAGGGCAAATAAAGTAAGCAGGTTGATGGTAAACCCGAAAAGCCCCAGAAAGAAAAAAGTGCCTACGATAGCAACCGGCACTGCAATGGCAGGAATAAGGGTTGATCTGAAATCCTGCAGGAAAAGAAATACCACAATGAATACCAGGATAAAAGCCTCTATAAGTGTAGTGATCACTTTGCTGATGGATGCATCGAGGAACTCATTGGCGTTTACCATGTTAACGTATTTAATTCCCTCAGGAAAGGACACCGCAGCATCATCGAGTACTTTTAAGCTGCCTTCTATTACCTCCTTTGCATTGGATCCTGCCGTTTGACTGATGGCCACACCCACGGAAGGAAAGCTATTGGTGGTAGTGCTGCTGGCATAGCTCATAGCGCCGAGCTCAATTCTTGCCACATCTTTAAGCCTGAGTATTTGTCCGCCGCCTGCCGACCGGATGATCATATCGCCAAACTCCTCCGCACTTTTTAAACGCCCTTTGTATTTAAGAATATACTGAAAAGACTGGTCCCCCTGTTCTCCGAACTGGCCGGGCGCGGCTTCAATATTTTGTTCCGCCAGTATGGCGCTTATATCGGAAGGCACCAACCCGTAGCTGGCCATTATATCCGGCTTTAGCCAAATGCGCATGGAATAATCCATACGACCAAATGCACTGGCATCACCCACACCGGTTACGCGTTTGATAAGGGGCACCAGGTTGATCTCCGCATAATTCTGCAAAAAAGTTTGATCGTAGGCAGGGTTTTCGCTGTACAGGGAAAAAATAACAAGGTTACTGCTTTGGCTTTTACGGGTTATAACACCGGAGCGCGTTACCTCCTGTGGCAGGAGGGGGGTTGCCAGCGCCACCCGGTTCTGAACGTTTACCGAAGCCATGTCGGGATCAACGCCCAGCTTAAAATTAACGGTGATCCTCGCCGTACCGTCATTCCCGGATGAAGATGTCATATAGGTCATTCCCTCCACGCCATTGATCTGCTCCTCCAGCGGAATGACCACACTATTGAGCACCACATCCGCATTCGCACCCTGGTAGGAAGTAGAAACCACTACCGTTGGCGGTGCAATTTCGGGATACTGTGAAACAGGCAGGGTACTCAATCCAAGTACTCCCAGTATTACAATGAGTATCGAAATAACGGTTGACAGTACAGGCTGTTCTATAAATCGGTTAAACATAATTTTCTTTTCAAATTTTAAAAGCCATTCCACTTACTACTTACCACTCACTACTCACCACTCACCACTCACTACTCACCACCTGCCCCATTCCTGTTAAAAACACTGTCGGCATTCACTTCCCTGGGAATTACCGGCGCGCCCTCCCGCAGGGTAGCCACACCTTCGAGTATAATTTTATCACCGGGTTTCAGTCCTTCCTCCACAACAAAATATTGCCCTCCCGTATTTTCCCTGATCCTTATTTCAACACTTTTCACTGTTCCTGCACTATCGAGCAGGTAAACAAATTTTTTTCCCTGTATTTCATATGTCGACTTCTGGGGCACCAGGATGGCAGCATCCAGCCTCGCAGGAATTCTTACAATACCACTGCTGCCGCTGCGCACTATGCTGCCGGGATTGGGGAAAGTGGCCCTTACCCGCACCGACCCGGTTTCCGTATTGATAAGCCCGCTGGCGGTTTCAATATGTCCTTTTTCAGGGAAGATCATGCCGGTTGCCAATACAAGCGCAACCGGCGGAATGGATTTTAATCTTTCCGCGGCTGTAGCGCCTTTAATCGTAGTGGCAAATTCCAGCGCCTGTTTTTCATTGATGGAAAAATAAGCGTACAGACTGTCAATATTGGAAACCATGGTCAGCGGTAAGGCCGTATTGCTGCTTACCAGGCTGCCGATCTTGTAGGGCAGATTGCCGATCACACCATTTACCGGGCTGGTATACCCAAGATTGGTTCTCGCATTCGCCAGTGAAGCCCGGGCCTGCGCCAACGCTGCCTGCCTCGACTGCAGGCTGAATTCGGCCGACTCCAATTCATATTTACTGATAATATTTTTTTCTACCAGTGGTCGTACCTTATTCACTTCCATTTCCGCAGCATTCACATTTGCCTCCGCGATCTTGATATTCGCCTGCGCGGTACGCACGTCCTGCTCGTACTG
>NZ_DAOMOZ010000244.1:0-6565 GCF_035444585.1 Agriterribacter sp. | reverse complement strand
ATGATAAGGAAACGGGCCCGGTTAAACGAAGTTCCGTTCGGGAAATGCAGCAGGCCTGGCGGTTTAATAATTTAGATGATCAGTTTACTTACCCCGATGGGCGTGGCTGTGCCATGGTAAACAGCTATGGCTATGGATTGCGGATCAGCAGGGATTGTAAGGGAAGAGCGTTTGTTGGTCATACCGGCGGGCTGCCCGGATTTGGAAGCCAGTGGGTGATCATGCCCGAGTATGGTATAGGCGTGGTTGTTTATGGCAATCTTACCTATGCACGCATGAGCGCGGTGAACTGGGCCGTGCTGGATACATTGATCTCCGGCGGCGGGTTAGCTCCGCGGCTGTTGCCTGTTTCACCTGTGCTGCAACAACGAAAAAATGAACTCGTGAAATTGCTGCCCGACTGGACCAACGCTGAAGAAAGTAAAATTTTCGCCGTTAATTTTTTTTCCGATCATTCATTAGCTGTTCGAAAAAAGCAGGCACAGGACATGTTTAAAAAAGCAGGAAAGATCATTCGTGTTGCTGAGCTGGTTGCTGAAAATCAATTGCGCGGGAGCTTTATACTGGAGGGTGAAAAAGCAGATATTGAAGTTTATTTTACACTCACGCCCGAATATCCCGCGCTGATACAGTATTTGGATATCAGCCAGGTGAAGAAAGAGTAAGAAAATATAGTTTTCCGCAAAAACAATATCTTTATGGAGATCAACTCCTGAACATTGTATTCATCCATCAACCTTTTTCCATGACACCTGCGTTAAATGTTTCCAATATCAACGGGGTTTTACTTGAGCTGGACAAAATCATTGCACAATGTGAGAGAGAAGGCAGCAGGGAAGCGTATTTTGCCGTGCTGTACCGGCAGATGACAGAGGCGGTGCGCAAAGGGATCTCCGATAATATTTTCGAGGACTGCCCCCGGATGGAAAGACTCGACGTGATTTTTGCTAAGCGGTATATCAGTGCATGGCATTGCTACCGGAATGCAAGCCCCTGCAGCTTATCGTGGCAAACGGCTTTTGATGCCTGTAAAAAGAACGACCTTACTGTAGTACAGCACCTCGTGTTGGGCATCAATACCCATATTAATCTTGATCTGAGCATTGCAGCAGCCGAAACAGCCCCGGGTCAGGATATTTTTAAAATGCAGACTGATTACGACCGTATCAATGATATTATCGCAACCGCTGCAAATGACCTGCAGATCAGGCTTGAAAAAATATGGTGGCCGATGAAATTGCTTACCCGGATTTCCAATGACAGGCACAAAGCGGTGATCAATTTCAGTATTTTAAAAGCAAGGCAAACGGCCTGGGCAAGCGCTGCGGCAATGGCCATGACAGAGGGTCCCGCAGAAAAAAATTATATCACCGGCCTGGATAATGGGGTTACCGCCATAGCCAATAGAATTATCGATCCCGGTATATGGGCTGCTTCGCTGTTAAAAATAGTGCGCTGGTCAGAGGAAAGAGATGTTGGTAAAATCATCAGCCTTTTAAAATAGGAAATAGGGCTTCAATTCAGTTTTGGTCCCTGTGCACCTTCCTGTACAACAGTTCTGCCGGATTTTCCTGACGCATCGAAAGTTTTAAATTTTAAAGTGCCCATTGCCGGGACGGGTCCATTGTATATCGCCGATTGCAAAGTAGGTTCCGATCCGTTGGTGGTATAATGAATACTTACACCGGGAAGCGCTACATTGGCTTTTGCCTGCCCGTTTTCGATGATCACCCCGGCAGGAGGTACCCGGTAAGCGTAACCGCCGTTGGTATGGGCCAGCCTGACAAACTCTTTTTGGGCGATGGTATTGGCAAATTGATTCCACCCCGTTTCCATGCTTTTGATCCTTTGCCCGCGGTTGGGTTGTGTTTCCCATTTTCTTTCGGGCGACCATGCGCTTTCCGAAAAGCCTATTAATTTGGGGAGCATATAATATTCCAGCATCTCTCTTCCTTTTATCGTTTCACTCCAGAGCTGGGCTTCAACGCCAATAATATTTTTCCGGGCCTCCGGTTTCAGGTTTTGCAATTTAGCAGCCGGTTCATCCCAATGCAGCTCATTGCCCATGGATCCTTTGAGGGTGGTGTTGAACATGTTAAAGGGAGCAAAGGCCCAGGCATTTTTGGTATCAATGAACCCTGCCCAGTATAACCCCGGTTCTTTAGGATCATTATTATAGGCAAGGTCAAAATAAAAGTTGGATACATTGCAGAGCACTACATTATAACCTGCATTGGCTAATTGATAAGCAAGATCGGGATAATCAAAAAGATTGTTCCAGGTATAGGGCACTACTTTTTTGTTTGCAAACTCCGGATTGGGAATATATTTCCCGGAGGCATCTTTTGTCAGGGCCACTTCTTCCCAGCCATGCACTTCTAAATTTCTTTTTTCCATCCGTTTTAAAAGTTCACGGAAGAAATAGGTTTGAAGGTTTTTGGGATCTTTGATCTCCGGGTGTTGGCGCAACAGTTCCAATGCTTCAGGCGACTGTGTCCATGCGCCCTCGGCTACCTCATCCCCGCCGGCATGAAATACATCCAGTTTTAAACCTGCTTCTTCATACATCTTTGAAAATTCATCTACCACTTTTTCAAAAAAGCGATAGGTTGATTCACGGGCTACATTCACCACATTGTCTTTATACATCTGGGCCGACAGGTATACCGATTTGTCGGCCGGGTCAATCAAACGGTACTCATTCGCTTCGGCTTCCTTTCCTTCCTTCATCAGGCGCTGGTAGCGGGCTTCCATTGATTTAATGGCAGCACGGGCATGCCCCGGGAAATTCAGTTCAGGTATAACTTTTATATGACGTTTTTTGGCGTACTTCAGTATTTCAATAAAATCTTTACGCGTGTAAAAACCGCTGCCGTAATGGCCTTTATCGTAAGCAAAGGGACCCGAACCATAAGCGGGATGTAATGCAGGCGCATCCATACTGCTTACGTGCGAACGTTGTGCGCCTACTTCAGTTAATTCGGGTAGTCCGGGAATTTCAACCCGCCAGCCTTCATCTTCGGAAGTGTACAGCAGGAAATGATTCAATTTGTATTGCGCCATCACATCCAGCACCCTGAAAACGGTTTCTTTTTCCTGAAAATTACGGCTCACATCAAGGTGCACGCTGCGGAAGCCGAATCGCGGGGCATCGTCAATGGTTACAAAAGGAACTGCAGCCTGCTCATTTTTATTGAGATAAACGGGAGGGGGTATAAGTGCCAGCAGGCTTTGAATGCCATAAAACACGCCTGCCGCATCAGCTCCTGTAATGGCAACTCCGTTTTCGCTTATGCTTAACTGGTAGGCCTCTTTCTTTTTCTCTTTAACGGCTGAAGGATCAACCGATAAATAAATGCTTTCATTATCTGCGGTTCCCTCACTTACAGCAAAGTCCTTACCTGTGATTTCTTTTAGCCTCGCTGATAATATATCTGCTTCGTTTTTCAGCGAAGAAGCGTAATGAATAGCTTTGCCTTCCAGCGAAAAACTGCCCTTGCCCTGTGAAAAATGTGCAGGTGTGGGAATGATGGGCAAAAGCTGATCCGGCTTCAGTACCGATAAGCCGGCGTTCTCGCGGTAGGCTTTGGCTGCAGATGCCGGCGCTTCCTGGTCGGCTGCGCCACGCAATAATTGTTCTTTCCGTGTAAACGGAACAAGGGTATAATCCTCTATTTTGGCAATGCGTTCTTCTTTTCCATCTCCGTCATAAAAAACAATATAAATGCCCAGTGGCTGGTCGGTTTCCTTTATTCTGCCCTCCGCGGCTTTATAGATGATATCAATGGAATCGCCTGCAGGCAGTGAAAAACCTGCATTGGGAGATAATTTATACCAATCACCATTGATGTGCTCAAGCCTTGCAGGTTGGGGCTGTTCGGGTTGAAGCAGGGGACTGGGAGCGATAGAAAAGAAAACTGCCCAGTTTTTATCGGTAAGCTGTTGTTCTTTTTTATTGACCAGGCTTATTCGTGCAGTATAGCCGGAGTCGGTAAAATTGCTTACCAGTTTCCATTTCATGCCAATAGAAGCAATATCATTGGTTTGTGTTTTCGGCTCCGGTTGATTGCAGGATATAAAAGCGGTAAATGCTGCAAGCAGCAAAAATGACAGTTTCAAATATTTCATGTTACAGATGAGTTGGGCTATAATATATATGTACAGGAGATACTTACTGTGGAATTATACTAATGATAAAAGGACTATTTGTGCGTAACCTGGCCGGTTCCGGTATGGCAGTTGAGAAAATACATGCCTCAAGGAGTATATCCATTAACAATTGCAGATACCGGTTCAGAAATACCCATCCTGTAAGCTTGTTTTTTGTTTTGGTGTTTTGCTTTGAAAGTCTGACGGCACTCTTCAAAAATATCCATAAAACGGCTTGGTGCATGTTTGCGACTAATTATAATAAGAAAAGAATGGATTATAACTATTTGACCATCAATAACTTACTTAAATATCCCGACTAAAATCCGACTAAAATCCGACTAAAATCCGACTAAAATTTATCTAAAAAGCTGCCTAATGTTTCAAAGTATTTCCGTCAATTTCCATTCTTTTTGATTATCAAATATTATCCTTCCCTTTTGCCTCAATGAAAGTAATAAGTTTGCAACCTTCTTTTTTTTCTGATCTTCACTTAAAGCGTCAGAAAGCTTATCAAAAAGCAAAATCTCAATAGATTTTCTTGTTGCTGTTTTATACTTTTTGAGGTAATCCATTATCATATCCCTGAAATGATCATCATCAAAACTCCGGTTTCTTATATATTGAGCCTTTAGTTCATCATCGTCTATAGGCTGAACTACATTAAAAGAGAGATAGCAGTTTTTCCGTCGCCCCTCAATGAATCCAAGTTTTTTTAAGTATCTAAATTCAGCATCACCGACCAGTTTTTTCTTTTGAACTTTGTCCAACAGAATAATTTCTTCAAGAGAAAGTTTAGGATTCTGAATTAAAATCCTGGCAAAATCCTCATCCAGTATCTTACCTGAAATTGTTACTTTCACCTTCCCCTCCGAAAGATCGTAATCAGGCAAAGGAAAAAAACGTTGCCGCTGAAAGTTGAATATCTTCCGTATACCACCTCCCTGCGTTTCTATCATATCAAGATTTTTCATGGCTTCCACCAAAAACGGATTGCGATAAATTTCTTCGGGTGAATCATTTAATACTACTTCTTCTACCGATTTTGGAAGAAAGGCTCCATAGTTAGAGAAAACTAAATGATCATCTTCAAATTCCACTACGTTAATTCTTGAACCTTTTGAATAATCCTGATGTGCAATGGCATTGTTGAGCGGCTCTCTGATATTAAAGGGATCGTACCTCATTACCTCGTCGGGGAAAAGCGTATTGTCTCTTAAATATCGGTATTTTAAATTTCGGATTTTCTTATAAACCTCATCAACAGTAAGAATAAAGGGAATAGAAAAAATTTCAAAATCTTTGTCCTCGTTTTTTACCGTTCTCAGATTCCATCTGATTTTCACGAAAGACCCCAGGAAATGTTCGGCTTCTTCTTTTCCCAAAAGGATCAATGCAGTTCTTGTAACTTTGCCCTTTATTGTCAGTTTTGCTTTGTCTAAAAATCTGCTATTTTCCCAATGAGGTTCTTCCTCCCGGTATTTCGGATTTCTCTTAATAAACTCAACCCTTGCTTTTTTAACCGCTTCTTCATCAAGATCGTCAATAGTAGCAGTCGGGATTATATGTGCAGACCAGTCAAAACTGATACTCTGAACTCTGATTCTTTCAATTTCCTCCAGGTTAAGGGGTACCAGACTTTCGCCGTCACGTCCATAAAAATGGCCTTCGTATGAAACTGGCATACCCTTTGGCGCCGGTGGTATTTGAAATAAAACCACACGCCCTTCCGGAAAGTTCAATTCGTAAATTTCGAGAAAAGTGATATGGTTAGAAGTCTTGTCCGCTAGTTCTTTTTTTAGTTTGTCTAAATCAGCCCTGTTTTCCCTGTATTTGGTACCAACAACTTTATGCTCTTTGTTTTCAATTCCAAAAACCAACCAGGCACCTTCCTTTTTCATCAAATTTGCCTCATTGCTTAAAGCAGAAAAATATTTTCCAAGTTTAGCCGAATCATATCCTGTCTTCGCCTCCTTAAATTCTACAATCTCATCTTCTGCTTCCAAATTTTGTAATTGGCGCAACTTTATCTTTAATTCCTGTCCTGTCATTTCACTTCAAATATTTTTTTACAAAAGCTAGATATTGGTGATATTTTAAACGGCTCTGAAAAGTTCATTAATTTATTAACCATTTGATTGATTGCAAAATAAGCAATTGTTAGCTCAATGTTGTTGAGGCAATCGTTTTATCTACCCTTCCTTCTCTTTCCTGCTTCCGGCATACAATTCATATTCAAGCAGCCGGCAATCAATGGTACTGGTATAAAATTCTATACGGCGACTGGCTTTTAACCCTGTTTTTTTAGCCAGTTCCAGGTTGCCTGTAAATACATAGCCGTAATAGCCTCTGCAGCGCTGTTTCATAAAATCGCCGATGCGTTTATAAGTTGCTTCCAGCTCCTGCACTTGTCCCA
>NZ_DAOMOZ010000243.1:0-6570 GCF_035444585.1 Agriterribacter sp. | reverse complement strand
TGAGGGGGCTGGTCGGCAAATTATTCCCACCGCACTAAAAGGGACAAGTCAGGAAGGGTATATCAGGCACCTGCATTTTTTTTGACGATCACAGGAAGCACCAGCCCCTGCCCGATAATGGTGATCAGCACCACTATAGTTGCAATAAAAATAATGGTGTTGCGCATGGGGAATGGAATGCCGCTATCAGCAAATTTGGGAAGCCCTATCGCCATAGCCAATGATACAATGCCCCGCATGCCCGACCAGCTTATGATCAAACATTCCCGGATAGACAGCAATGCCTCTTCGGCTATCTTTCTTTTTTTTGCATTATACCCTCTCTGTAAATTGCGCCGCTGCAAAAAGATCCTTATCATTCTTATCAGCAGTGCAACGATGGTAATAAGGAATGCATAACCAATATAGGGTAATATTAAATGCTTATCTATCGTTTTTAAAACAAGTGGCAATTCAAGCCCGAGCAGAATAAAGATCAGCCCGTTCAATAAAAAAGAAACGATATCCCAAAGTGTTTTGGATTGTGTTTTTATAAAATCGGGAAAAGTCCTGTTGCTCAGCCTTGATATTCCCAAACCCAGCGTTACCACCGCTATTACGCCGGATACATGCGCCATCTCCGCAACGAGATAGGTAACAAAAGGGGCAAGCAGTAAAAAGCTGAGCACTGCCAGATGACTGTGTCTTGTAGATCGCAAAATAGCACCCAGCACTTTGCTCATAACAATGCCTACGCCAACGCCGCCGATGATCAGCAGCCAGAATATCAAACCCGCTTTCCACAAAACAAAACCTGCACCCGTAACTGCTGCCACAGCAAAGCGGTAGGCTACCAGCGCAGAAGCATCATTGACCAGGCTTTCACCTTAAGCCTGTCGGCCCAGGCAGAGGCCCCGGTTGCAACAGCCAGTAAGATCAAAACAATACCATAGTGTTCCATGCAAACGCTTTCAATGATTTAGAAGATGCTAAAATACATTTTTGTTTTAAAACAGAATGGTAAAATAGCAATGCAGGCTTTCAAATTGAGGAAAAATTCAGGCTTGCATATACAGATTATTAATTTTAAATTTAAAGAACAAAACGCTGATTATGGAAACACGGATCATTTGCTTAAAAAATTGTATGGTATGGCTTATGCTTGCGCCATTTTTTCTTTGTTCAAAATGTAATAAAAATGATGCATTGCCAGAATATTACTTTCGCTGCAAAATAGACAGGCAGGATTACAGACCCAATAGCTGCGCTAATTGTATGACAGCCCAAATTCTGGGTGATACAGTTATTATGCTCCAGGCAAATCGTGATCTTGAGGCATTAACAATTGGTGTTATTCATAAACCTTCAATTCAGGCAACATCATATTTGTTAAATGGGGACATAGGCAGTCGGGGTACTTATAAATACTCTACCACGGTAAATGACAGATACTTCACCAACACAACCCACACCGGTGTGCTATTAATTAACAGCATAAATAAAGAAAATAAAATTGTTTCAGGTACTTTTTATTATAAAGCATATAACAGTTATAATAATGATTCGATAAACATTACCGATGGAAAATTTCGGCTTAAATACACCGACTATTAATTTTTAAACCTTTAAAACACACTGGTATGAAAACACTAAAATTCACCAGGCGATGTATAGCCTTGGTCGCCCTGCTTTCTTTTTACAACCTGCTTTTTGCACAAACCGTATGGGATACGCTTCCGTGGAAACAATACGCCGACTGGAAACTGCAAAACCTTAATAAAGCATATATTACTACAAACATATTATACGACAGGATGTTCCCCTTAGCTAATGTAGATGAATACAAAGGCATACCCTCCACCAATACAGATACCACGCATCCCGACCACTGGATGCAGGCTTACTACGAAATGTACAATGCGGCGTATAACACTGCAGGATGGATTAGCCCTGATGCCTTAGATAATCTTATAAAAACAAACGGCAACAGCAAGCAACATCCTATAGGCATATTGTATTACAAATTCAACAGCCTTGATACCAACGCCCTGCAGGATCATTTAATAGATACGCTCGCCAACGGCCAGTTTACAGATGTAGCTAACCGGCCGCGAAGTCCCTATTTTACCCACACTTCTTTTTGGCAGCCCCCTTATTGGCCGACGGGCAGGTGGTGGAAAAAGGCGCCCATACTTTTTATCTGGATCCGCAGTTTTTTCTGCACAATGAAACGTTGAATATACAATCCATCAGCATCAATTTTGGCGATGGTCAGCCCGCCTGGGTGGTGAACACTCCCTTTGGAGGTGGAACATTTACCACAACGGCATTTACCGCATCCGTCACAAAAAACCTCACCGGCAGCATTTCAGGTAGGATTACAATAGTAGGTCAGGATATTTTAGGTCACCTTATTACCGTAGGAAATCCCTTTAAGGTATTTATAAAAAATACCAAACAGTACCAACCACTCACCCTTTGCAAGGGTGGTGGGCAAAAATGGACAATTGATGCCCCGGCAACGAGGTTAGCGCCCATCAATGCCATGTATGGCAATCCTCAGTTAGAATATAAAAATGCCGATGGGCAGCCTGTGAAAGACACTGCTTACTTTTATTTTGCCGGCAATGGCAGCAGTTGTAACATGAATGTGCTGCGGCGGCCCGTTGTTTTTATTGACGGCTTTGACCCGACAAACAGCAGGAACGTGCAGAAGATTTATGAAGATTATATTAATAAAGTTGTCACACGCAATAATGATCCTAACACTTTGTTTGGTGACTATATTTTGGCTCAGGGCTACGATTTTATCATCCTCGATTTTAAACACGGCAACGATTTGCTGGAGCGCAACGCCATGACGCTGGTATCATTAATTGAGCGGCTTAACCAAACCTATGGCAGCACCATGCTGCAGGGCATTACCGTAATTGGGCCAAGCATGGGCTCGCTGGTAGCGCAATATGCTTTGGCTTATATGGAAAAAAACAATATTGCGCATAATGTAAAAACCTATATTTCATTCGATGGCTGCCACCAGGGGGCAAATGTGCCGATAGGACTCCAAAATTATATTGAGTATTTTACCAAAAGAGGCATCTTCAAAAAAAATAAGACCATAAGGGAGGGGCTTTATAACGGGCTCGCTGCTAAACAAATGCTGGCGCATCATGCTTCTGCCAATTCCAACTTTCCGGCGCCCGATGCACTGAGAACAAAGTTCTTGCAAAACCTGGCTGCCGTTAACGAATATCCGCAACTGTGCAGAAAAGTAGCGGTTATAAACGGCTCAAACACCGGCATGCTCAATTCCAATCAACCAGCCAATTCAACCCTATTGATGATTTCAACTCAAAAAAAAGGATGGAAAAGCCTCTGGGGTTTATGCCAGAATAAGCTTTGCAAAAAGCTTGAATGGAAATGTAGTATCACGCCCAGTTCAGGTACCCAAAAGGTTACTGAAATGTGGACGGCGGATCCGCTGTTTAATATTTTATTCTGGGTGCCTCCGGGTCAAAAAAACTATTATGCCAATGCTGCCTGGGGAAACAGCGCCCAGGATAATGCCCCTGGCGGCATGTCCGTGAATTTTTTTGGGAGTGATCCGGGCCAGGTGAATGAAAGCAATTTTGTTTTCCTGCTTAAAGAAGCAATGTATCTCCTTACCGGATCTAAAAGGACAACTTTCACACAAAATCTTAATCGCTTTACGATGATGCCCAGCTATAGTTCTGCTGATCTGAGATTCCCCTCTAAGAGCCTGTATATGCGGTGGGATAACCAGTATTTGTGTGGTAAAACACCTTTCGATTACATATATGCGCCTTCCCAAAACGAAGAACATGTATTTGTTTCGGCCCAGGGTTCTCAGTGGTTTGAAAATGAGACCCGTTGCGCCATTGGTGTGCTGCCTACCTATATTAACCCGACTATGACGGGTAATGCGGCAATATGCACTAGTGGCTCCTATTCCATTGTAACCTGTAAGCCAGGCTTAAGCGTGGTATGGACAGCCACTCCTTCCGGCATCGTTTCCATCAGCAGCAGTGGAACAACCGCAACGGTTAGCCAAGTGCGGTCGGGAACGGTGGTATTAACTGCTACCATTGCCGGCTGCAACAGCACCTACATTCAAACTGTTTCTAAAACTATAACGGTAGGCACTCCCCCGGCCACTATTACATCCGTGACTCAACCCTCGCCGTCATACGGTACAATAAATGTGTACTTTAATTTACCTGGCAGTGCCTCGCCCATTACTTCGCATAAATGGTATATAGACAATGTGATGGTGTATAGCTCCCCGGGAGTACCCAGCAGCCCCACTATACTGAACGGCGGCAGTTGCGGTATGCATGGTGTACGCCTGGATGTTATCAGTGCCTGCGGAACCAGTGCTTCCAATTCATTTCAGTATTATAAAAATTGTGGTAGTATGTTTTCTGCTTCGCCCAACCCCACCAATGGCGAGGTAAACGTAAATGTAACTGATACCGACAGTCGCCAATCAGCTCAAAATGAAACAATCTCTTCCAGGAGGTCGGCATCAATAAATACAGCAACAAGGAAGATTTACAAAATATCGGTAACAGACTTTTCTGGTAAAAAGCTAAAGCAATTTGAATATAAAAGCGGAATTACAACGACAGTAATTAATATGTCTGATTTGCCGGCCGGAGTATACAATATTAGCGCATTTGATGGCAAAGAATGGCAAAGCAAGAAGATTCAAAAACAATAGGTTCAACAGGTATCAACTTACCAAAGGTTTGGTTCTATAACTGTAAAAGGCAACCATGCAAACAATCCTTGCATGGTTGCCTTTAATGCTTTAGCAGCCATCAATAAATCAAATACGTCAGGCAGAGGACGGTGCTTCAGTGCAATTCCATGATTTTGATTCTTCCATATTGGCTTGGGAATATATCTGTGCAATGCATCTTCTTTATCTTCTTTCACATTTCTCACATTTATCCGCGGTCTGATCCGCCGCGGCGGATACCAACTGCTTTCGTTCGCTTACTCCGTTCGCAAAGACTCAACTGGGGTGGCTGATGCCACGCTTCACTACTACCAATGTTAACAGGAACATAAGTCGCGTTGGAGTCTTCATAAAAGGCCACCGAGGGCTGCCATGAGCCCCCGTGCTAATCATTCGCCGGGGTCGCTGCTACACGGTTGCCCGGCTGTGCAGACCCCGTCAGGACAGCATTTCCGGGTTGATTTTCATGGCAGGTATTGCAGGAATGCTTCCGATGATAATACCTGCAACGATTAATACGATGGGGTAAGAGATTTTAAGTTTGTCGGCCCAGGCAGAGGCCCCGGTTGCAACAGCCAGTAAGATCAAAACAATACCATAGTGTTCCATGCAAACGCTTTCAATGATTTAGAAGATGCTAAAATACATCGTTCCGGATTGCCCGGCGGTATAAACCAGCCGAAAAAAATCCCCGGGAATTTGGAAAATTAAAAATTCTGTCTACCGTTGTTTAACAAATTTGTCAAACATTATAGTCAAATGGCGGTAAAAGACAGTATAACAGAGCGACACATAAAGGAAGCGGCAAAAAAGCTTTTTTTCAAGGAGGGCAGGTTTAAAGCCACTACCCAGGAAATAGCTGATGCCGCCGGGGTGAACAGAACCCTGGTGAATTATTATTTCCGGTCGAGGGATGTATTGTTTGACCAGGTATTGAGCGATGCAAAAAACGCGATGACCGACCGTTTAAAGAGTTCGGCTGGTGAAGAAAATATTCCTTTCCGGTTGAGGATCGAAAGGTTTATAGATGTGATGCTCGAGCATTCTTCCGCCTATCCCTATATGGATATCTACCTCGTTTCGCGTATGAATGATGATATAAACCAGCAGAATGATGTGCTGGCCGATATTAAAAAGACCGATGACCTGAAAGCATTTTTGAAACTGATAGAAACGGAGATGAATAAGGGAACCATTGAAAAAATGCCTCCTGTGCAGTTTTTGCTCAATCTTTTATCGTTGCTCACTTACCCTGTAATTGTACAGCCCTTGTTTAAAAAAATTTTACAGTTCAGCGACCGGCAATACCAGCAAATGCTGAAGGAACGCAGGGCGATCATTTTAAAGACATTGCTGAAATAATTTTTTTTATCCATTATTTGACACTTTTGTTAAACATTTATATTAAATAATAAAGTAAATGCACGAACGCGATGCCATCTGTAAAAAGTTAACAACAAAACAAAGATTGAATCTATGCATCGAAGAAAAAAAATGAGTATTAAAAGAGTGATGGTGGCAACCGGGCTGCTGGCTTTCGCCACCTTTACGCAGGCACAGCAGGTATTAACACTGCCTGATGCTTTGGAGTATACCCTGAAAGCCAGCCAGGCAGCGCGTAAAGCAAAGCTGGAAATTGAAAACGGCACCTACCGGATTGATGAAGTAAAATCAAGGGCGCTTCCCCAGTTGAATGCCAACGGAACACTCACCGATAATCCCATACTGCAGTTAACAGCGCTGCCGGGTGAAATAGTGGGGATGCCGGGTCAAACCATGATGGTGGCATTCGGGCAGAAGTGGAATTCGGGCGCGGTGGTTTCCTTGTC
>NZ_DAOMOZ010000242.1:914-6580 GCF_035444585.1 Agriterribacter sp. | reverse complement strand
TAAAGGAAAACCTTTATTATGGTCATTTTTTACAAAAAGCTTTTAAAACGCGGCTTAATGAGCTGAGCGAAATATTTTACCAGTTGGATGCCTGGTATTCGATGGCCAGGGCGGTTCAGCATTACCGGTTAACCTTCCCGGAGTTTGTTGTTTCGGATGAGCCATTTGTAAAAGCGGATAAAATATATCATATTCTTTTGCCGCAGCCGGTATCTTACAACATAGAATTATCACCCAAAAGCAACTTCCTTTTTTTGACCGGGGCCAATATGGCGGGCAAAAGCACTTTCATTAAATCGCTTGGCGTGGCGGTATACCTCGCGCATCTGGGCATGGGCGTTCCTGCAGAAAAGCTGCAGCTTTCTTTGTTCGACGGTATTTTAAGCAATATCAATGTTGAAGATAATATTGTAAAGGGCGAAAGCTATTTTTTTAATGAAGTGCAGCGCATAAAAAAAACGATCCTCACCATCAGCAATGGCAAAAAATGGCTGGTGCTGATTGATGAACTGTTCAAAGGAACGAATATGCAGGATGCTATGCGCTGTTCACTTGCAGTAATTAAAGGGCTCATCCGCATTAAAGGCTCTTTGTTCATTCTTTCAACGCACCTTTATGAAATTGGAGAAGAAATAAAAGTGTACCCTACCATTTCCTTTAAATATTTTGAAACCAGTATCAGTAATGGCAAGCTGGAATTCAGCTACCAGCTAAAAGACGGCATAAGCAATGACCGCCTCGGTTATTTTATTTTAAAAAGCGAGAAAGTGGTAGAGTTGCTGGAAAAGCTGTGATCCCTGTCTTCTCATCTTAAAACTTCGGGCAACCCAGTTTTCTCCTGGAAGGATCAGAGGGCTTCCTTACGAAAATGAGCGATATTTCATTTCCACCCCTGCTGTTGGAAGCAGTGCTCAGGGAAGAGTTGTTGATATCGTAGCTGTAGCCCAATCTGAGCCCCGAAAATTCAATGCCTACATACGGAATGAAAGCATCCCCCAAACGATACCATAGCCCTGTATATAAATTGCTTTCAAGTGCTTCATCATCGCTCAGGCTAAAAGCAACCGCACCGCCCAGAACGGTTTCGGTAGCGCCTGCCTGGCGCTGATGGATAAAGCTGCCATGAAAAGTAGTGATGCGGCCCATAGGAACATATCCTCCGCCATGAACGGTAAGCCGGGGGTTAAGAATATAGTTACCTCCCTGGAAGGATTCTTTCGGACGGCTGATGTGATAGGACGATACACCGAGATAAAAATTATTATAACCGTTGGTGCTGCCGCTGTACAAGAACCCGGCATTTACATCAAAATAATTTACGGCAACATTCCTGGTGTTAAACACTTCGCTGGTAACGCCTGTAAATCCCAGGGAAGTGAGCTGGTCTTCAAAAGTGGCTTTGCTGATGTCGAGCCGTTTATTGGCATAAGTGCCCTGGAAGCCAACGGTGAGGGTATGGTACCCGTTTTCGTCCAATGCTTTATGATAAGCTGTTGAAATTGAAATGAAATTGTTGTTGAGTATTTTATTACCGCTCTGGTCATTCAGGCCCATAATGCCCACACCCCAGGTATCAAATTCGGGAATGCGGCTTTGCAGCAGTGCAAAATCAACCGAAGCGGTTGCGGTGGTAAAAGCATTATTGATCGTAGGCCATTGATTACGGTAATTGCCTGCCACGCGAAAAGTGCCGTCGAATTTACCGGTATAAGCAGGGTTCAGCGTTAAGGGGGATGAAAAAAACTGCGAAAAATGCGGGTCCTGTGCATGGACACTAACACACACAATAAGCAGCAGTGGTACGAGGATTTTTTTCATCCTGGTTGAATTGTTCGTCAAGTTACGAATATTTGAACTAAGACTGCGTTTTTGAGCCAAACGAAAGGTCTCCTGCATCTCCTAATCCGGGTACTATAAATCCCTTGGCTGTTAATTCATCGTCTATGGCGCCACACCATATCTTTACCGTGGGCTCCTCCCGGCGCACAAATTCAATACCCACGGTGCAGGCTATTGCCGAAACAATATGAATTTCCTTTGGCTGACCTTCTGCCTTTAAGGCCTGCAGTGTTTTAACCAGCGATGCGCCCGTGGCCAGCATGGGGTCTGAAATGATCAATATGCGGTTGTCCAGATCCGGGCAGGATACATATTCAATGCTGATTTCAAAAGAGCCGTCCCTGTGATGCTTCCGGTAGGCAGATATAAATGCATTGTCTGCTTTATCAAAATAGTTCAGCACTCCCTGGTGCAAAGGCAACCCTGCACGTAAAATGGTGGCCAGTACAGGTTGTTCCTTCATCACCTTACATACAGATATACCCAAAGGAGTAGGGATTTCCTGTTCTTCCCATTCCAGTGTTTTGCTTATTTCGTAGGCTATTACTTCGCCTGTTCTTTCAAGGTTTTTTCTGAAACGCATCCTGTCTGTCTGAATATCCGTATGCCTTAACTCGCCTACCCAATTGCTCACCAGTGAATGCGTTGTACTAAGGTTTATAATCATAAAACATTGTTTGGGTTACCAATAGTTCCGTGTAAATCAATAGTTTTATGCAACAAATCTAAACGCTGTAGTTTGTAATCTAAAATTTCTTTGATGATTTACCGCGCTATTGGTCTCATGAGCGGCAGCTCATTAGACGGGCTGGATATTGCTTTTGTTCATTTTCATGAAAACGCCGGGAAGTGGAATTTTGATATCGCACATGCGGAGTGTTATCCCTACTCCGTGGAATGGGTAAACAAATTACAATCTGCTGTACAGCTTAATGCTTTGGATTACCAGCTGTTGCATGCCCAATACGGGCATTATCTTGGTGCAGAGGTAAATGCGTTTGTTAACAAATATCAATTACACTACCAGGTACAGCTCATTGCTTCTCACGGGCATACCACCTTTCACATGCCGCACAAAAAAATGACCGCCCAACTGGGAGACGGAGCGGCTATTGCCGCCGAAACAGGCATTCCGGTGATCAGTGAGCTGCGGGCTCTGGATGTGGCTCTGGGCGGGCAGGGAGCGCCTATTGTACCCATTGGAGATAAATTGCTTTTTAATGAATTTGATTATTGCTTAAATATTGGAGGCATTGCCAATATATCTTCACATACTGCTGATACTTATGTTTCTTTTGATGTTTGTGCGGCTAACCGGGTGCTGAACCTGCTTGCATCGCAGGCAGGGAAAGCATACGATGAAGGCGGACAAATGGCCGCAACCGGCAAAGTGGATCAGGCACTGCTGGACATCCTGAATAAGTTGCCTTTTTATAAAGAGCCTTACCCCAAATCGCTTTCCAATGTTTTTGGAAATGACGTGGTATACCCGCTGGTGGTTGAGCAGGAATGCAGTTTGGAAGATGCCCTCTGCACGTATGCAGAACATATCGCTGTTCAGGTTAAAGCCGCTGTTGAGCAAATAAAAGAAGGAGCGGCAGAAGAAAAAGGGGTCTCCAAAAAAATGCTGGTAACCGGTGGGGGAGCGTTCAACACGTTTTTAACGGAGCGGTTGCAGCATTGCGTCCAACCGCTGGATATTGAACTGGTGATCCCCGACAAAAAAACGGTTAAGTACAAGGAAGCATTGATAATGGCCCTGATTGGTGTGTTGCGCTGGAGAGAGGAAAACAATGTGCTGGCATCGGTAACCGGCGCCCGCCGGAGCAGCATTGGCGGTGCCATATGGATGGGGCAGGAAGCCTAAACAGGGATTAATACTTATCAATGGATGAATAGAAACAAGTATTATGGGGAATATGATCAGGCGGTTTATATTTTATTAAAAAACTTGTGCTAACTTACTGTATATTACTAAAAACGATGGTATTCATTTACTTGTATGACCGCTAAAAGTCAATCTTATAAGAGAAAAATCACCAGGCAACTCTACTTTTCCAATTTACTCTCCTGTGCCGAGTTAAGCCATAAAATAGATAAAAGTCTTTCGCTCACCACTAAAATATTGAATGAACTTATTGCTGAGGGGATTGTTATTGAAACCGGCTATGCTCCTTCAAGCGGGGGGCGTCGCCCCTTAATGTATTCGCTCAAGCCCGATATTCTTTATACCGTATCGGTGGCCATGGACCAGTTTTTTACGCGGATAGCCGTTATGGATATGCAGAACAGGCATGTACGGCCGGTAGAAAAATTTGAGCTTCGGCTGGCCGATAACCCCATGGCTTTATCGGTACTAACCGACAAAATTGAATATGTTATAGAACAGTCCGGAGTGAGCAAAACCAGGATTGCAGGCATCGGCATAGGCATGCCGGGGTTTGTGGATCCGCAGCAGGGACTTAATTACAGTTTTTTGCAAACAAAAGGCGAAAGCATTACAGCTTATGTAGCAAAGCGCACAAAGCTTACGGCTTATATTGAAAACGATTCGGGCATTGTGGGGCTAGCCGAACTGAAGTTTGGCGCTGCCCGCAACAGGCGAAATGCTATGGTTATCAATATCGGGTGGGGCGTGGGTTTGGGAATGATACTGGAAGGTAGGCTCTTCAGGGGAGATAACGGGTTTGCGGGGGAATTTAGTCATATACCACTCTTTAACAATGGCAAGCTGTGCAGTTGCGGGAAAAGCGGCTGCCTGGAAACGGAAACCTCGCTTTTTGTGATTGTGGAAAAAGCAAAGGCGGGCATACAGGCGGGCAGGGTAACCGTATTGAAAAATTTACTTTCAGGCAAAGAAGAAGACCTCGAAAAAGATGCCGAAACAATAATTTTTTCGGCCGGCAGGGGCGACCGTTTCGCCATAGAGCTATTGTCGGAAGCAGGTTATAATATAGGAAGAGGGATCGCTATACTGATCCACCTGCTCAATCCCGGGATTGTAGTGCTGAGCGGAAGAGGCGCGCTGGCCGGCAAAATATGGCAGGCGCCTATACAACAGGCCCTCAACGAACATTGTATACCCAGACTTGCCGTTAATACCGAAATCGCCATTTCTACACTGGGCTATGAAGCAGAATTGATCGGGAGTGCAGCATTGGTCATGGAAAAGTTCGGTGAAACAATAAAAAAGGGATATAAGCCTGAAAGAGCAATAAATACAATGAATAACGAAACCTGAAAATGATCCATCCTCCTTTACTTTCGCCGGATTGCTTATTTTAGCGTCCATGTTATTTAAGGATGTCATAGGGCAGGAAAATGTAAAACAGCAGCTTTTACAACTGGTTAGGCAAAATCGCTTAAGTCATGCTTTACTGTTTTTAGGCAAAGAAGGCTCCGGCGCCCTGCCACTGGCTTTGGCATTTGCCAACTATGTAAGTCTTTTTTCATACGCTGATGCCAACGTTGCCGCCACTGCTCCCGCATCACTTTTTGGCGAGGCCGATGCGGAAGTAAATGATGCTGTGCCTGTAAACGAAAGCGGGCAGCAGGCAGATGAATGGATGCAACGGCAGCCCGCATGGTCAAAAACAGCCGGTTTGGTCCATCCCGATATTCATTTTTCATATCCTGTGGTTCCCCGAAAAAGCGGTGATAAACCATTGAGCTCGGATTATATCACCGAGTGGAGAGCGTTTATAAAGCAATACCCGTATGGTAACGGGTACGACTGGCTGCAGTTTATAGGAGCCGAAAACAGGCAGGGCAATATCACGGCATACGAATGCAATGATATCATCCGCAAGCTGAGCCTGAAAAGCTTT
>NZ_DAOMOZ010000242.1:0-901 GCF_035444585.1 Agriterribacter sp. | reverse complement strand
AAGCCGGTATAAAATTTTGCTGATGTGGCTGCCCGAGTACCTGGGCAATGCCGGCAATAAACTGCTCAAGCTGATAGAAGAGCCTCCGGCGGATACCCTGTTTCTGCTGGTGGCGGAAAATGAAAGCCTTATACTTCCCACCATCCTTTCACGTACGCAACTGGTTAAGGTTCCTGCGCCGGATACAAAAGATATAGAAGCTGCATTAACGGAAAGAGCGGGTGTTTTACCTGAGCAGTCACGGCAAATAGCCCTGGTAAGTGAAGGCAATTATCATGAAGCCCTGCAATTGCTGCAGCATTCGGGAGATGACTGGCAGGGGATATTGCGGGAATGGCTGAACGTTATTGTAAAAGCCAGCTTTATTGCACAGGTAAAATGGATTGAAGAAATAAGCCGGCATGGAAGGGAAAAACAAAAACAGTTTTTACGCTATTTCAATCATTTGCTTGAGCAAAGCATCCGTTTGCAGCTCATACCCGGATCGGGCGACCAGTTGCCTGACGCAGAGAAAGACTTTGCGCAGCGGTTGAATAAGATCGCTTCCCTGCACCAGCACCAGGCCATTGCGGAAGAGCTGGATAAGGCATCTTATTACATTGAAAGAAATGCCAACGCCAGGATACTTTTTCATGCGCTCACCATTAAGCTATATTATATTATAGTTAAAAGTGAGGTAGTGGAAATGAAGTAGCTGTGCTGTTAAAAGAAAACAAGTAAGGCAGCGCATCGGCTGATAATGATCCTTGCCGGCATTTTCAATGCACTCCCAATACTTTGAAGAATTCTTCTTTCCTTCTCACGGAAACCTCCAGTCTGGTATGATCTGAAAGGGTCACAAAGCCGCCTGACTTGTCCCTTTTAGTGCGGTGGGAATAATTTGCCGACCAGCCCCCTCATT
>NZ_DAOMOZ010000241.1:0-6657 GCF_035444585.1 Agriterribacter sp. | reverse complement strand
GTTATGCTGATGTATTTTCCGAATGCCTGTATGAGGGAGGTTTCCTGGTCGGTTTCCACGGTGTTCTTAAACCCTACATGCAGCGGGTCTAAAACCGAAGTATAAATATTGGGATCATCCCAGGTTACATGCCCTGTCAATACATAGCCATCCACAATCTCACCATTGGGTTGCTGCAGGTAATAAAATGTAAGCAGGTTTTTCCTGATCGTGTCAATACTGTACACTTTACAGGAGGTTTCAATAAAAGTATTCAGGTCTCTTATCCAAACCTGCGGGTAACCATCTCCTGCCGTGAAACCACTTGCCAGCAAACGTTCTGCCATCAGACTGACCATGTCCAGTTTTTTATCGGTAAGGATTTCCTGTGCAAGCCGGCGGTTGCTTTGAGCGGCAGCCGTCCCTGTATACACAAAAACAATAATAATAAGCAATCTGCATTTCATCGTTAATGCCAGCAATAAAAGTGCCTGCTTAAAAGACCTTCGATTTTTATTCATACAAGCCGGTTTATCTACATATAATTTTTCAGATGAATAATATATATGCGCCGCTTCATTTCCCCGCTAATAGACAAGCTGAAACGAAGCGGGAGCATACTTATTCAGGTTAAAGGAGAAAATGCCATTGGTTACTGTTATTTTTTTACCGGTAACTGTTCCTCTCAGATCAATGGGCACAACGGCTTTCACATGGTCGCCCGTTGTAAATTTCACTTCACATTTTCCGGAAATGCCTGCCTGCTCCCACAAACGAAGGATCGTTCCTTCCCCGTCGGGATTATCGCCGAATGCAGTTATTAAAACATTTTTCCGGGAAATGGAAATACCGGCATTACCGGCGGGTAATTTTCCGGCTTCTCCTTCTGCAACGCCTGTTAATAATGGCAGGCGCGCCTCCCAGGCGTTTTGTAATAAGTTTGAAACCGTATGTGAGCCTTCAGGCACAGGCCATACGCGCACCCGTTCGCTCCAGGAACCATCCTGCCATAAAGGAAAATTCGTATTCCACATGTTATTGTAGAGGTTCACAAATACCGACGGTATGGCGGGCACATAATCCATATCAAATTTCCACAGGCCCGGTATGCCAAGGCTTACCAACGGTGCATCAATGGGTGCTATAGCTATACCGGACTGATCGGCCTGCGTAATGGCAACCCCGGGATTTACGGCCATTAAATACCGGTTGGTCCCGGCAATAATATCTTCCGCCGGATTGATGGGGCCACCCAAACGGCCAACCGTAAATGTTGGCTGGTTCACTTTAAACGGAAAACAAAGCCAACCGCCTTCCGGTTGCTTGTCGGCCATTTTGGTATCCACCGTCCACTGCACATCTACATAAGATGCCTTACGGGGGAAAGTAAATGTTAAGGTGTAGCCTTTGGCAAATCCACCTGTAGCAACGGCGGTTAATACAGCAATATCAGCAGTGGAGGAATGGGTTACATTTATCTTCCATGACTGAGGCGTAAAAGCCAGATAAGGTATACGATCTGCCTTAGGCATTCCGGGCTTACCCAGATCATTAAGTCCCCAGCCCTCTTTAATGCGACTGTATGCATTGAACCATTTATCCACTTCATTGGAGCTGAAGCGTTCGTGCAGGAATTGTCCCAGCGCATAGCCTGATCCGGAATCCACGAGTTCTCTGCCGGTTGATCTTTCAATTAAGGAAGCAATACCTCCTTTGGTTAAATCAAAAACAACTTTATAATAAGGCGTGCTGAAAACAGGTTGCTCATCGCTGCTGATACTGCCTTGCTTTAATGTATCTGCAGCATAAGTGCTGTAACCGGATGGCGCTATATCCTCCGCATAAAAAAAGGTTCCTTTTTCCAGCGGGTTTTCAATCATCCCCGATCTTTTCCAGGGCAGCGGGTTATACACAACAACCCGTTTTCCCTTCTTGTTAACCGAAGCGGCCAGTACATCCAGCTCACTGTGCAACGCTGTGCTTACGATCTCGCCTGTGTTACGGATGTATTGTCGTTTATCCTCGTAAGAACGAAGCCATTTCCGTTTGCTCCCGATTGAAGTGTTGTGGGCATTGCTGTTTTTCAGCGCAGCATAATTGCCGTTCTCCGGCAGTGGTTCAGCCGCTGCTTCATCCATCCATTTTTTCCAGGCATCGCCATAACTGTAGCGGGGCCCATATTCTGCATTCATGCCCCAGGTATGTTCGGCATACAATAAACTTTGCTCATAGGCTTTGGCCAGCTTATCGGCAACCGGTGCAACAGGTATTCCCCAGGCTTTTAATTGCGTATGCAATCCATCCAATGCCGATTCCATTGGCCGGATATTCCTTGCCAGCTTTGTTTCCTGCGGATTTGATTGCAGACCCTGTATCCAGGTATCGGGGCAATCACCTTTTACCGTGGGCAGTGACGGCTTCTCAGCAAATATCGCTTTAGCAAAATCATCCAGTGTGCCAAAATGAATTTTTATACCCGGTAATTCTTTTTCTGCATAAGCCAACAGTTTATCAATTTCCTCCGATGTGGGTGGCCCGTGATTATCGCCCGTCATTTGCATCGCCAGGTAATTTTTGCAGGGCCAACTTGCCGTAGGCCTGATATCTGATCCATATAAAGAAGTATAATTACAGAGCAATTTTGAACCATCAGGTCCTTCCCACCAGAATAATTCCGGGAAACGGGGGTATTGACTGGCGGGATTGCAGCCCAATTGCAAAAATTCTACTCCCGCATGTTTTAATAAAGTGGGCATTATCCAGGAGTGACCTGGCACGTCCGTCATTTTTGCACTAATGGGTAAAGGGATGCAGTAAGCTCTTGCCACAGCAGAAGAATAGCCGAGTCCACGTACCAGGTCCTCGTAGTCCAGCGACTCTGTATGCGTAGTAAAAGGCAGCGCATGTACTGCAATGGTGCCTTCTTTAATAGCTTTTTCAATTCTTGCTTTTCGTTCAGGTGTTTGTAACGGACCTAAAATTTGTGCTTGTAATGGCCATCCGGAAACCGTCCATGCAAAACTTTTTTCATTGGCTGCTGTTCTGTTTTTTTCAATAACAGACAAAGCATTGTCCATCATTTCTTCCCGGTATCGTTTAAACACATTTTCCGGAAGATCGGTAAACCCTAAATCAAAATGTGTTTTGAATACTACCCATATATCGGTCACATTGGGATTTACCTGTTGTTTTTCATTTGGCTGCTGTGCATGCGCTGCTGTCACAACCAATACAACAAGAAATAATATCATCCTTATGTGCCTCATGGTAAAATAAATTATGCCTTCCAAAAAATAGAAAAATAAAGTTTATAGCAAACATAATTGGCCTGACTTAGTACCAGTTTAACTATTCCTGACTTCTTAATGGATATACCCTCCATTTTTGTTTACCGCTATTTGTTATTTCAAAAGGTCCTGGCGATGGATTGTCCGCATTCCTTTTCCTGCCAAAATAATCGGTATCAATACGCAACGGCGATCCATCGGGGTTTTCAAAGGGCAGCCCGGGGACGATAGCCCGGCGCAATGATTGCGTAGTTATTAATTTCCTGGGCTGTTCTGTAACCCATTTTTTGTCCATTGCTATTACTATATAGAAAGCCCCGTCCTGCTGCAGCAAAGTTGCTGATCCGTCGAAATCATTTTTAATCAATGTATTCTTTTCGGTAGCAGCCTGTTCTTTATATTCTTTCATTTTGTTTTTTGCATCCTCGTCCATTTCTCCAAAGCGCATTTGATTGCTATCGCTAACGGCTCTTATTGTACCCTTTGTGTATACGTTACCCTCAAAGGTTACCGGCAGTAAAGCCTTACTGTAGCGGCTGGCATTGCCGGCATTTACAAAAAGATTATTAACGAACTGCACATCGCCGCCCGGGTTGTCATGTAACGCGACAACAAATGTAGAGTGGGGTTTGTGATAGGGCGTTAACCGGCTGTCATAGTTGATGACCGTCATTCCTCCACCAAAAATATTATGCACAAAAGCAGCGCCCCCGGAGTTCATCAGCAGGTTGATTTTTGACAAAAGAATATTATTACTTACCAACATAGGCCCATGATTCACTTCTAAGAAAATATCATTATCGTTGTCATGCATCAGGTTGCTTTTAATCTGCGCGCCCTGAGCCATCCAGTCGAGCCATATTCCCAGATTACTGCGATAAATATGATTGTTGCGGATCTCAACATCTACGGCCCCGTGAAATTTGATGGCGGCCTGCTCGGCCCCGTCAAACAAGCGATGGGTATGAATATCGCGGATCACATTACCTTCCACGATACTAAAGGCGCAGCCCATACTGCCCACGATACCTGCCTGTTCGCAGTTGGTGATGGTGTTGTTGCGCACCATATGACCACCAATGGTACCCTTGTTCCAGCCAAAGGCAAGCGCCCTGTTGATGGTGCCTACATAGCCTTTTGCAGATTCGGTTTCTTTGTTGTCAAATGCATCGCCGTATTTGCCTAAAGCTATACCTACGCATTTTGAGTAACGGATGATATTGTTTTCAATGATCCACCCACGGCTCCAGTGTGTGCCGATGAGTCCGTGCTGTTCAGCAGTGGGTGGCGCCCAGTTGGTAGCGGCCTGCTCCATAGTAAAGCCGCTCACCGTAATGAAATTTATAAAAGGCTTATCGGGATAAAAAACAGTCGGGCGAACGTTGATCTCTGCAAGTTCGCTGTTAGGATCAACATTTTTAAATTGTGCCCAGATAGTAGTGCTATCATTATCTGCCACAGCACACCAAAGCGGATTTCCCGCATCTGCCGCTTTATTTAGTACCTCTTCTTTTTGGGCAGCTTCCATCAGCCAGCCACCATTGATATACACTGCGCCTCGTAAATATTTGCGGTCTTTGGGTTTGGGCCAAAACCAGTCGCCGTGAATATACTCTTTATAAGGATTGAAATTTCCAAAAAAGCTGTCCGGCAGCTTCAATACCCAGGTATCAAAGTCCAGCTTTTTCCACCCTTTTACTATTTCCGATCCCTTTATGATTACATTCTCCCCTTTGGCTGCCTGGTAGATGATCCGTTCCTTATCTGAATTGCCCCCGCGGGGCGGGATTATCTGTTCCCTGTAGATACCTTCATGTACTGTGATCACATCGCCTGGCATGGCTGCATTGGCAGCGGTCATAATGGTTTTAAAGGGATGGGCTTTTGAGCCATTGCCGGTATCGCTCCCGTCAGGCGAAACGTGGTATTCTTTTCCCTGGGCAAATGCCACGGCATTCATTATTGTAAAAAATAAAGCGGGTAAAAATTTCATTTGTTTATTTCTTTTAATTTGGGCGTTCTGCGTAGCAGGATGATTTTGGATACAACAATTATTGTACTGGACAAAGTACGCTGCGAATGCATGAATGGATAGCTAACCGAAAATGAGGCTTAGTCGCGGTATTGTTAATACCCTGCTGCTCTTGTGAGCATTACCGGGTTAGCCTTACTGCCATTGATCATTTCATACAATGTCCATGTGTTGGCATCTTTCGCTTCTAATCTCCAGCTTCTTTTGGGATCTGTTAACTGCATTTTTATACGACGGGGAAAGGCATTGGCTGCGCGCGCATCTTCCCAGGTGCGGATCACGCTGAAGATGGCTTCCTTCAGCGGACAGCTTTCCACGTCTTTCTGGTTCAACTGAAGACTGTATGTAGTGCCCACACCTACCGAAATTGCCTGTATATGCTCATAATGCTCTACTGTTGATTTGGCGGTAATGGGAAAATTCCCGCCCATGCCTACCGGGAAAAAATTGCTATAGGTTACATCTCTCAAATCCTTTCCCTGGCTGGTGGTGCTGCCCCATTCCCTGGTATCTGCATCATACAGGTTTTTACCTCCACCAACATTCCAGATACTCTGGTAATGCCAGGATCCTTCTGATAAAGTAGCGCCGGTAAACCGGATATAAGGCACGCCCAGTTCCCTGGCATGGTCAAACATTTTATGGAAGAACCGTTTGGCAGAGTAGTAGCCATGCCCGTTATTGAATAAAAACTCCTGCCCGTCAAAATCATAATATGCCAGCCCGTTGATGCTGCAGACGGCTGCATACCATTTTGCAATTTCGTCCTGCAACTGCATATTGGGAATGATCCCGTCGTATCCATAATTGACCGTAACCTGCAATTTATAAACCGTATCGCCAGCCTGGTGGGCAGAGGGCGTTGTTTTCCAATAACCCCGTTTTACATTCAGTAAGCGGTATGGCGGTTCATCCGATACGCCAAGATAATGAATCAGCTCTTTGCCGATCTTTATCATATTCAGGTTAGCGCAGTGCCCCTCCCAACTGGCAATTTCTTCAAGATATTTAGGGTCATTCACGATGATGACAGTATCTGCAGTACCGATCGTTTTCGCAAGCAAACGCTTTTGCTGGTAACAAAGGCTGTCGCTCGGAACCGGGCTTGCATCTTTTGTGTCGGGCGCCAGCGAATTGGTGATCGGAGTGCGTCCTACAATAATGCCTTCCTTTGCTGCCAAATCAGAAAATGCTTTGTGTGATAAATTCCCCGATGACATTTTAATAGGTTTTCGATCAAAGTTTTTACCGTCAATATATCCTTCATTTCCGCGGTCGGCTCTCAGAAATCCCTGGTCGTATAAGCTGATCGCTTTAAATCCTAATTGCTTTGCATAAGCAATTGTACTGTCGTACAGG
>NZ_DAOMOZ010000240.1:0-6719 GCF_035444585.1 Agriterribacter sp. | reverse complement strand
ACCGGCTTTAAATGGATCGCAGAGCTGATCAAAGAAAAAGAAAATAGTGAAAATTATATTATCGGCGGAGAGGAAAGCTATGGCTTAATGGTAGGCTCAAAATTAAGGGATAAGGATGCGGTAAGCGCTGTAGCCATACTTAGCGAAATGGCCGCTTATGAAAAAAATAAGGGGAGAAGTCTTTTTGAGAAATTGATTGACCTGTATGTACAGTATGGATTTTATAAGGAGCATCTTATTTCCATAACCAAAAAAGGCATGCGCGGACAGGAAGAAATTACTGAAATGATGGAATCTTTCCGGAAGAATACCCCCAAAGCCATTAACGGTTCACCTGTTGTGCAGTTGCTGGATTATGAACTGCGGAAAGGCAAAAACCCCGCAACGGGGGAAGAATGGGAGATCAAACTGCCCAAATCAAATGTACTGCAGTTTATACTGGAAGACGGCAGCAAGATCTCTGCAAGACCTTCCGGCACCGAGCCCAAAATAAAATTTTATTTCAGCGTGAATACCAAACTTGGCAGTGCCGCTGATTTTGACAAAGTGAGCGCAGAACTGGATCAACGCATACAAAGCATTATCACGGATTTAAAGTTGTAACAGGTTTCGGAGAAAGCAGCAGCAAATTGTTAAAACCGTGTAATGCTCTATTAAAGCAACGCGGTTTTTTTTGTATGACATAACGAGGGGTTTACATCACTCCATAACCAGTCACCTAACATACAAATACCGGCATGAGTTACAATTACCTGCCATTAGACAGTAGCCAGTTAAGCTTTGAACAGGTGAAGCACCTGATAAAATACAGCCAGGATATCTCCATTACTTTTGATGCGCACGAGCGCATTGCCGGTTGCCGCAATTATCTTAACCGGCTGATGGAGAAAAGCGATCAGTTGTATTATGGCATCAATACCGGCTTTGGCTTTTTGCAGGACGTGGCGATCAGCAATGAACAGGTAGAGCAATTGCAGGCCAACCTCCTGATGTCGCATGCCTGCGGCCTGGGTGAAGAAGTACCCAAACCTATTGTTAGACTGATGCTGGCGTTTAAGGTAAAATCTTTGAGCTATGGTTATTCCGGCGTGCAGATTGACACAGTAAAGCGGTTGATGGATATGCACAACAATGATGTATTGCCGGTAATTTATACACAAGGCTCATTGGGAGCCTCCGGCGACCTGGCGCCGCTCAGTCATATGAGCCTGCCACTCATAGGCCTTGGCGAAGTTTGGTACAAGGGAAGAAAAATGAAAACAAATGAAGCATGGGCAAAAACAGGATGGGAACCTGTACACCTGCAGAGTAAAGAAGGACTGGCATTGATCAACGGCACACAGTTCATGTCGGCATATGGAATGTACAGTCTGGTAAAAGCTGCAAGGCTGATACAATGGGCCGATCTTATTACAGCCGTTTCATTTGATGCATTTAACTGTACAACTGAACCTTTTCATAAAAAAATACATGAGATCCGTCCGCATGCCGGGCAGGTAGCCACTGCAGCGGCCATCCGGAACTATATAGCAGGGAGTGAAATAGCTGCTGCACAAAAAAAACAGGTGCAGGATCCTTACTCTTTTCGTTGTGTGCCACAGGTGCACGGCGCTACCAAAGACAGCTTTGAATACGTAAAGCAGGTTTTTCTGCGGGAGATCAATTCAGTTACGGATAACCCCAATATTTTCCCGGATGAAGGGCTGGTATTAAGCGGTGGCAACTTCCACGGGCAACCGCTGGCCTTAACGCTGGATTTCCTGGGCATTGCCATGAGTGAGCTGGCCAATATTTCCGAGCGGCGCATCTATCAGCTCATCAGCGGCCAGCGCGGCTTGCCATTGTTCCTGGTTACAGACCCGGGACTCCATTCGGGCTTTATGATCCCTCAATATACTGCCGCCGGTATAGTAAGTGAGAACAAGCAATTGTGCACCCCGGCATCGGTAGATTCCATCTCTTCTTCCAACAACCAGGAAGATCATGTGAGCATGGGCGCCAATGCCGCTACAAAATGTTTGCGCATTATTGATAATGTAGAAAAAGTATTGGCCATTGAACTGCTGAGTGCAGTGCAGGCACTGGAATTTCGCCGTCCACTAAAAAGCTCAAATGCTGTAGAACAGGTCGTTGCCGCTTTTCGGAAAGAGGTATCTTTTAATACGGAAGACAGGGTATTGCATGATGACATGGTGAAAGCTGTGACATTTCTGAGCCGGAGTGCAGAGGAATACAACACACCTGCTTCAGGTAATTAGGTAAATTTAAATAAAGCTATCTTATGAAGTCAAAGAAACAACTTAACGTCCGCCATACACATATTAAGGATAGCAGGCTGGCCAACGGCAAATTGAAGTATACACTTTTGGGGGAGGGCGAAGTTCCTGTATTTGAAGCGATAGATCTGTTAAGAAAAGAAAATTACAAAGGATACTAAAGTTTTGAATGGGAGAAATTATGGCGTCCCGAAATTGCAGAACCGGAAACAGCCCTGGCCGATTATCCTAAGGTAATGAAAGCGCACTTTGGGCAATGATTGCTTATTCCAAAAATCGCTTCGTTTTAACCATTTATCGAAGCATTGGCGCGCCTCGCCGAAAAATACCATAAGCGCAGCGTTATCTTCTTATTTTCGGGTTCTGAAAATCCCTCTTTCTGTGATCATGCCGAAAATCCTATTTCTATGATCGTTTAACATTTGCATCAATGGCAAATTAAATGATCCGGGTATAAAGCGGAAAAGCCTTTTTGTTTCAACCAAATTTTATGTAATGAAAAAGCTTTTTCTCTTGGGGTTCGTGTGCTCGCTGTTCTTTGTTTTGTCATCCCGGGCACAAGTGATCGAAAAAACAGTGCCCTATCCCACAAAATCGCCTCAGATAGCAATAAATGTTCAGGGCACTTACAATGGTTTTTCTTATCCGGCCACTTATGGTGTGGCTATGGATGCCAAGCTGATGTTTAATGCACAGCAAAATGCAGATGCCTATAATCAATATGTAATTACCGTAAAAGGCACACATACCATACCCACCGATGGTCCGTTGTGGGGCTCATTCGATGATGGTAAATTCAATAATGTGAGCGCAATCATCCTGATGGCAGGCTACAGGTTCAACTTTGGCGCCCCACGCTACATGCACCGGGACTTTAAAAGAGAAACCGGAGGGTGGTTTATTGAACTCAACGGCGGCGGCGCCCATTATCGTTACTCCAAAACCAAACTCCGGCCGGTAATATCTTCAACCGTAGGGTGCGCAGTTGCTCCGCATCTCGACATCATTGGCTCGTACACCTATAGCGGTACATGGCTAACGAAAGAAAGAAAATTTCCATTGGCTGTTTTTGGAATGGGCATACAATATAAGCTCTAAAATAATGTTGCTCATGAGGTAGATGTTTGCCTTTGCAATCCAACAGCAATTTGGGATGGATTGCAATGTTTGAAGTTCCCGGTTATTTGTCACTTAATTCTGAAGCAATGGCTTTTAATGCATTCAGCTCTTTTAAATCATTTTCAAAGTCTTCTTTCTTCCTGTTTTTAAATGCCCCAAGTTTAAATGCTATAATATAAATGACCACGGTTACGGCCATAATAATAACCGTTTCAATCCATGCCTGTCCCGGTGATTTATTTTGCAGTTTGTTTGGTAAAAAGGATAGGGCTGTTAAAACACCTGCGGCCACAATGGTAGTGCCAAACCATCTCTCCATTTTCCTGCTCTTCTCCAATTCCGTAATTGTTTTTTTAAGAAAGCGTTCAATATCCACATGGTTTAAATTCACATTAAAGCTTTGCAGACTTTTAAAAAGGGAAACAAGAGCGAGTAGCACGCCGGTTGTTAAAATCCCGTAAGGAATATACTGCAATGAATATTTAAAATCAAAAGGATTACCGGCAAATATAGCTGTCAGGATCACCAGGTTCATCATCATTAAAATCATGTAAATCATGTTATCGCGCCTTATTTTTGCGACCCTCGACCGTGATCTTTCCTTTAGCATACTGTGCATAAGCTGTTCATTTAAACGTTGCGATAATTCAAGCTTTTGGTGGTATCGCTGCCAGTCTGCTTTTAATTGATCAATATTCATTGTAATTGTTTTTTATAAGTTCACTTAATTTATTTTTTATCCTGTTTAATCTTACGCCTACATTACTGTTGGAAATGCCAATAATTTCACTTATTTCATCGTAGGTTTTTTCATCTAAGTACAACATAATAACAGCTTTTTCTATTTCTGTGAGCTTTGCGATTGCCTGGTTAAGCGTACCAAGGTCTTCTTCTTTTCCCGCAGTTCCCAGCATATCCGGAATTTCAAGATCCAGCAGGGTAAGAGGACGTTTTTCGGGCTTCTTCGATTCTTTTCGGAAATTGGAGATGGCCGTGTTGAGCGCTATCCTGTAAATCCAGGTACTGTTGGCCGATGCTTTCCTGAAACCAGGGAAGGATTTCCAGAGTTGTAAAACCACTTCCTGGAACAGGTCTTTACGGCTTTCGGGATGGCCGCAATACAGGTTACAAACCTTGAATATCAGTGCGCGGTAATTGTTTATCAATTCAATGAATTCTTTTTCCATCCTCATTTTCCACTTTAATTCATTAGTCGTAAGTTCTATGAATTTCTTACAGTTTTTCCGTTTATTATTGAGAACTTCATTTTCAACCCGTTTAATACTTTCCATCCAAATGAGATTTCATCTTTCGACAAGCCCTGTATTCTATAAGGGTACTATATTCGTGTACCTTTCTGTGGAAGGAGTTTGTTTCCGTAATGAAAAGTTACCGCCCAGGTTTTGATTTGCGTTTAAGTCGTTGTTATAAGGTGCCGGTTACATCATCGTTAACAAAAAAATTATATACTTTCAATAAACGATGGTGTATTTAACGAATGCGGAGCCGGAAATGTTTACTTTTTTTGAAAGAACACCTGACCTGGTATGTATAGCCGGCAAGGATGGTTTTTTAAAAAGAGCAAACCCTGCTGTTATTAAAACGCTGGGCTATTCCGAAGCGGACTTGTATGCCCGTCCTATTGAGTCTTTCATACATCCGGAAGACAGGGAGTCTACACGCCGGGAGCGAATAAACCTGTTAAATGGGAAGGCGCTCCTTAATTTCCAGAACAGATATGTTACCAGGCAAGGGAATATTGTCTGGCTTGCGTGGACATCCATTTATTTCCCCGATAAAGAAATCGTATTTGCCATTGCAAAAGATATTACCGAAAAAAGGCAGATCGAAAAGCAATTTGAAGAAAAATATGCAAAATTGGTTATTGACAGTGAGATCGGAAAGGGTACAAGCATTACCGTGAGTATGCCCAAAACCTAACCTTTACTTTCCATAAGCGACATATCCTCATCATGTTTGTTTCTTTAGTACATTAGCGGATAAAAAAAATCAATATGAAGCATATCACAAGAAACATATTTATGCCGGTTGTTTTCATCCTGGCTTTATCCGTGTCAGCCAGTGCAGGGATCATTTCTTCTGCAAAACCGGCTGACCCTGCCATTGAAGGGCGCTGGGATATTACCATTGAAGATGGCGGGAAAAAATTCCCTGCCTGGCTTGAAGTGATGCATTCGGGACATAAGCGGCTGGTAGGGCAGTACGTGGGGATTACCGGAAGCGCCCGTCCTGTTTCCATAATTCATTTTACCGATGGAAAAATAAGTTTCAGCCTGCCGCCGCAGTGGGAAGAAGAAGATAATGACCTGTCTTTTAAAGGAACACTCCGGAACGATATGCTTACCGGCACCATGACGGCCGCAGACGGCAAAACATATAACTGGTCTGCGCGCAGAGCCCCTTTACTGATAAGAGAAAAAGCACCTGTATGGGGAACACCCATAAAGCTGTTCAATGGCAAAGACCTTACCGGCTGGAAAGCGTTGGGCAAAAATCAATGGATCGTAGAGAATGGCGTATTAAAAAGCCCGCACTCCGGAGCCAACCTGATCACGGAAAAAAAGTTTACAGATTTTAAGCTCCATATTGAATTTCGTTGTCCCACCGGAAGCAACAGCGGCGTTTACCTCCGCGGCCGCTATGAAGTACAGATAGAAGACAGCAAAGGAAAACAGCCGCAAAAGGATTTGCTTGGGGCGGTATACGGATTCCTGACACCCAGTAAAATGGCGGCTAAAGATGCAGGTGAATGGCAGGCATACGATATAACCCTCACGGGCAGAATGATCACGGTTGTGCTGAATGGCAAAAAAATAATCTGTAACCAGGCCATACCCGGTGTTACCGGTGGCGCATTGGATAGTAATGAAGGTGAGCCAGGCCCCTTGTATATACAGGGAGATCACGGTCCTATTGAATACAGGAATATTGTGTTAACGCCGGCCAGATAAAATCTATAGTTTATGGCCTGGGCGTTTAATCGTTTACCCGTTTCGGGCTGGCACAAGCAAAACAAAGGCAAAGCCTGCCAGGAAATGACGGAATAAATCTTTTTGATGCGATCAACGTATCCGTGCCTGTCTCTTTCCAAAAACATCACCAAAAATATGGGGCCGTCTTAAAAGTTATGTTTTGCCACAAAGACACTAAAGCACGAAAAAAATAATATCTGAAGATCAGGACTTTGTGTTTTAGTGCCTGCCCCGCCCGTACCGGCACGCCGGCCCGACGAAGCCATTCTGGTGGGGGCGGGCGTCCGGTTCAGTAGAATCTTAGCGGCATGTCTTCTATACCGGCCTGCCT